>JAEEJH010000080.1 GCA_016281775.1 Clostridiales bacterium
AATGATGCGATGTTTGCCCCTCATGTCCCGCAGGACACATCATTAGCAAAGCGGCATCATTGCCGAAGGCAGCATCATTTGCCCCGTAAGGGGCAAACATCATTCAAAGAAGCGTGATTTGGTAAACAAATCACGCTTCTTTGTTGGTGGAGGCAGAGAGATTCGAACTCTAGACCTTTCGCACGTCAAGCGAATGCTCTAACCAGCTGAGCTATGCCTCCGGTTTGTATGCGCGGTTTTTTGACCGCTTGCGTATTATATCACCTTTTTTCGGTTTTGTCAATACCATTTTTCAAAAATTTTTGATCAAAATAAAAATTCGGAGCGCGGATATCTCCGCGCCCCTTGAGTTATTATTTGTCAGTTGCTTTTTGCAGCGATAAGATCGCCTGCGGCGGTCCTTAACTGATTGAACAGATCCGTATCGGTGCTGTAATTACCGAGAGACGTCGTGAGTTTCTTGATGAGCAGATCGGACGTGCCCTCTCCGTAGAGACTGTCGAGCAGTGTGAAGTAATCGAAATCTTCTATACCGTCGCGTACGGATTCAAGGCGGAGCGATCCGACCGGTCCGTAGTAACCGACGGCGCCGTAGTCGCCTTCGCTGTATCTGTCGAGATACTCCTGAAGTCCGGCGCCGCAATATACGAGAACGCCGTTGCCGTAAACTCTGTAAGGATAGCTGTTGTCTTGTTCGAATTTCTTGTCCCACATATATCTGTTCGTGTCCATCGTAGCGTCGTTATGGTACCAGTCGTTTGACGCATAGTACAGGAAGCCATCAACGTTGTAGAGCTTCTGCTGCCAGAACATAAGTCTGTGCTGTACCGATTTGTCGCTGATCGAGAGCGTGATCTCGGGGTTGTGCGGGTATCTCGTCACGTACCACCATACCTCGTCGCCCTCCGCCTGCTCTCTCGCCATTCTCTCGGTGAAAGCGCCGAGCTTGGATTCGATCTTGGTCGAGCAGCGGTAGGTCAGAAGCGGATTCGCGCTGAAATCGGCGTAGTCGTTGAAGAAATAGTTGTGCGGGCACCAGACGTTGACGGATCCTTTTACGTATTCGAACCAGTCGAGCGAACCGTCGGTCTTGAGAGCTTCGTTCAGGTGCATCGGAACGATAAGCTTGTAGCCGTCGCCGAATACGCTCTTTATGAGACTGCCGGCGTTGTTGATCTCGTCGAGCTTCGCTTTATTGCCCGGCTCGTCGATCGGATAGAAATACGCTTTTTCAAGCCATATTTGTTTTTTGGAAATTCTGTTGTACGCTTTTCTTACGTAGTCCTCGTTGAATGCCGTCTTCCAGCATACGCAGAACGCCGTAACTCTCGGATCGTCAAGGTATCTTTCCACTCTGTCGTCGCTGTACTGTCCGTCTGCGAAGAAAGGCAGATTGTACGCGCACATCTTGTTTTCGAGCAGATAGTCGTAATATTTCGTATACAAGAGCGAATCGTCGCCGGCGTATACTCTGTGACCTGCGTATATGTTCATCCAGCCGAGGTCCGTCAGAGTCTTGCAACTTGACGCTTCGGGAAGCGTGAAATTCCAGACGTAAGCATAGATCTTCGCCTTCTTTATTTCATTACCGTTACTGTCGAGAAGTACGGCGTCGGCGGAATAGCTGCCGGATCTCGTATCTTTCGTCGATTTGACCTTGATTATGAACATCTTGCTGCGCTTTGCAGTAAGGTCGAATTCGTGTTCGAGAAGCGGTATCGGGTCGGCTACGGTCTTGCCTTCTACGTCGTCGAAATAATAGCCGTAGCAGATCTCTTTCGTAAGCGTCTCGCCCTGCTCGTTCACGAAATCGCTTATCTGAAGCGTAAGCCCCGTTTTATTCGCCGTTGAAGCGAGCATAAGGTGACAGCCTTCGATCTCGTTTTTTGCGAGTTTGATCTGATAAGTGTTCATCCCGGTCGATTTCGTATCTTCGGCGGGGGTGTTGTTGTAAGAATGGTCGAACCAGAGCGTTATCTGCGAGTCTTCGTTTGCCGCGGTGAGTTTGTCGTTAGGTACGGACGGAGCCTGCGAGACGGCTGAGGCGAGCAGTTTGTCAGCCTGTTTTTTCTCTTCGGCGGTCATGGCTCTCGGGTCCTCGCCGGTCGATACGAGATCGGCTATCTCGGAGCTGTTTTTGGCAAACATGATCGACGCTATATACATATTCTCGTTCGCGCCCTGACAGGTGAGCATATAGTCGAGACGCATACCGTGAACTTTTCCGGTCCATCCCGACGCGCCGTCGAGATTGAATATGAGATACTGCCAGTTCTCGTTGCCGTTGTCGTAAGAGAGCATACGCGAGCACTGCTGAGCCGCGCTGTAAACGCTGCCGGCGCAGTAATATAAGAAGAACGTACCGTTAGAGCAGTTTTCGCATCTGACTTTGAAAACGATATATTTATACTGATCCGCGCTTACCGCAGTCAGACCGAACGCTTTTACGTAGTTCTCGTAATTGAAGAATATGTAAGGGTCGCCGGATTTGCCGGTCGTGGAGAGCTTTATCAGATTGCCCTCCTGCGGATCGGTCACGATATCCGCCTTTACCGAATTTGCGCCGGAAAAATACGTTTTCGCTTTAGTCTTGTCGAATATCACGTAAGCCGGATCGGTCGGTCCTTCGGGCTGAGGAGGCTCGGTGACGGGAGCTTCGGTCGTCGGCGGCTCGGTCACGGGCGGATCGGTGACAGGAGGTTCCGTGGTCTTCGGTTCCGTCGTCGGCGGCTCCGTCGCGGGAGCTTCGGTCGTCGGAGGCTCCGTTGCGGGCGGTTCGGTCGCCGCCGGCTCGGTGGTGCGGGGATCCGTGACCGGTTCGGTCTCGGTCGCTTTATCCGTTTCCGTCTGTTTTTCCGTCGTTTTGGCGTCGGTTGCCGGCGGATCGGTGACGGGCGCGGCCGTATCCATCTTGGTGTCGGCGGGGTCGGTCGCCTTTTCCGTCACGACGGCCTCGGTCGGCTGACCGTCGGTCGTCGCCGCAGGCGTTTCGGGATTGCAGGCGAAAAGGTTACATACCGCCGCCGCGACCATAAACGCGGCGAGCAATAATGAAATCAGTTTTTTCTTCATCTTTTCCTCCGAACAAGAGTTTTTTCTTATTATAGCAAACGCAAACCGATTTGTCAATAGCGGAGAAGCCTTAATCCTTACGCCGGGCGCCTGTAAAAGTATTGACAACGGGATTTATTTATGGTATATTATAGAAAAGCGAAAAGGAGACCGGAAATGAAACCTTACGTTACAGATCAGGACCTGCACATACATTCGCATCTTTCGTCGTGTTCTTCCGACCCGGAGCAGACGCCCGAGCGTATCCTTCAGTACGCGCTCAATACCGGCATTACGACGTTATGCCTTACAGACCATTTCTGGGACCCGGCGATACCCGGCGCGTCGGACTGGTATAAAGTACAGGATCTGGATCATATAATGAGATCCCTGCCGCTGCCGCAGGCTGAAAACGTCCGTTTTCTGTTCGGATGCGAGACGGATATGGATAAGGATTTCACGATAGGTATAAGCGATAAAACGCTGCAGATGCTCGATTTCATAATAATTCCGACGACGCATATGCATATGCCGGGCTTTACGATCGAAGCGGACGTCGGTTTCGATGAAGACGGCGTAAAACGCCGCCGCGAGCTGTACGTAAAACGCTTTGAAAAGATACTTTCATCCGATCTGCCGTTTTACAAAGTCGGTATAGCGCATCTGACCTGCCCGCTCGCGTGCAGACAGCCGGAAGACGGCATACTGAAACTGATCGACGGCATATCCGACGAGACTTTCCGCGAGCTGTTCTCGGCGGCGGCTAAGAAGGGACTCGGGATCGAACTGAATTTCGGCGCGTTCAAATATACGGGCGCGAAGAAAGAAAGCGAATACCGCCCGTACCGCATAGCCAAAGAATGCGGCTGTAAATTCTATTTCGGCAGCGACGCGCATCACCCGCGCGACCTTGAACCCGCGATCGGTAATTTCAGAGAAATAATAAATACGCTTCAGCTGAGCGAAGACGAGAAATTCCGGCCTGAAAAAAGATAAAACCAAAACCCGAAGCCGTTCGATCGGCTTCGGGTTTTTGATCCGCGTCTTAAAACCGTGATGAATGAAAACTTATCTTAATACTAAATGACCGTACTTTCTATACCGAGCGCGGCGTTGGCATTACAGATCTTTTGACTTTGATCGCCGTAAACGAGCGCCCAATGGCGGCCCTCGTAGCACTCGGCGAGTTTTTTGATGCCGCCGGGTACGTCTATCTCGAGCTGTGTGCGGCAAGACGGGAAAGAAGTGTTTCTTATGAATTCACCGCGGACGACGACCATCTTATCCATACCGTCGTGCGACAGGCCCGTGACGGTCACCGGACCCGGTTTCTTTATGACCTGAAGACCGCAGGGCAGATCGCGTCTTTCAAAATAAGAATAAATATTGAATTCATCTCTCTCGTCGCTCTTATAACTCCTTCTCGTCGGAGAGGTGCAGTGCGAGACGAAAAGCTTGTTGTCAGCCGGGAAAAGATACGGGTTTAGCATAAACGCCGGCGAATCGGTCGAATAAGATACTATCAGCATATTCATAAGCGTCGTGACGTCGGCTTCGCAAGCCGAGATTATACCGTCGTCGTTCAGCTTCGACAAAGCGTAGCACGACGTGGTCTTACATCCGGTATGCACGGTCGATTCGATGCAGTTGACCGTAAAAGCGTTCGCGCCGTACTCCTCGATCAGTTTTTTGTAAATATGATAGAGCTTGACGGAGTTTGACGGATCGTAGCCTTCCGGCATTCTGTTTTCGTTCGCCGCCGAGAGTATCTCCGCTCCGTCGCCTTTTTCATATCCTTCAAATATCCCGTTGAATCTGTCGGAGCCGATATGCGCCCACTCCACGCCGAATCTGCTTTGTATCAGGCGTATCATCTCGTAACCCCAGTTGAAGCTGTGGTACGGTTCGTACATCGCCTCGCCTATGCAGAGTACTTTCGTGTTTTTGATGCGGTATGCAACGTACAAAGCCGCCGCGTAAGCAGAAAGATCCGCTTCGCTTTCGCAAAGATATACGCCGTGTTCGATACCTATCATACTGTCGATCTTTCTGACGTCTCGCATGAAATACGGGTAAAACACGTTGCCGTAAGACCAGATCTCGGAATAAGCCGGCGGGTAAATAATTATCGGTCTGTTTTTCGAGTGCATCGCCGCGAAAACGACGTCGATACAGTTGAACGGTACGAGTACGTACGCGTCGGCAAGCCCGGCGTTGAGCGCGTCGTTTTCGGTCACGACGTTTTCCGTGAAGGTTTCTGCGTCTTTCGGCAAAAGCGCTCTGACTTTTTCTGATATGACTGAAACGAGCGTTTGATCAGCCGTCAGATTTATCGCGTCGGATCTTCTTAAATCGTTGTTTTCTATCTTCTTTTCGTCCGGGGACGGCGTGTAGTATTTGCCGAGGATAATAATGCCTATCTTCATTTTTTTCATATCGGGTACCTCCGTTTCTTTGATAAGATTATACAGTAAACCGTTATCCGAAGCAATGGTCAACGCTTTCGGATATTTAGGGTATTCTGACATATTGCATATTGACAAACGTGAATGAAAGGCGTATAATCGTATACGGACGACGTAACTGACGGGAGGTGATATGATGAACGATTTTCATTACGACGGGAGCACGATCTCGTTAAACAGAAAAAACGAGATAATAGTGCAGAGGTGTACAGTCAGAGAAAACTCGAGCTTTCACATGCACAGTTTTATAGAAATAGCGTACATAGCGTCCGGCCGCGGCGTGCACGAGATCGAAGGCGGCTATTCTTCCGAGGTCGGGCAGGGCGATCTGATGCTTTTCAATTCGAACGTGGCGCACGCTTTCAAGGTGGGTGAAAACGGCGATCTGACCGTTTACAACTGCATTTTCGATCCGTCGGTTCTGCGCTTCGCGATAACGAAAAGCGACGATTTCATAAACATAGTCTACAACTGTCTTTTCGACGGCAAGGAACAGAGCTCGGTCAGTAAACCCTATATAACGCTCAACGGCGCGGAACGCGTTTTTCCGATAATAAACGAGATGTTCACCGAGTACAGCGAAAAGCGCAGCGGATATGAGAAATATAACGAGGCGAATCTGCTGCGTTTGCTCGTTGCCGTTTTCAGGCTCAGGATGAACGAGATGAAAAGCGGCGGAGCGTACGGCGGCGCGGTAGCCGAGAGCGCGATAAGGTATATGAACGAGTATTACGCAGAAAACATAACCTGCGAGGCTCTCGCCGCGCGCGCTTATATGAGCACCGGGTATTTCCACCGCGTTTTCAGATCCGCCGCGGGCGAATCGCCGGTACGGTATCTGCAGAGCGTAAGACTCTCGAAAGCCGCGGAGCTGCTCCGCGATCCGAACGTGACCGTAAAAGAAGCCGCCGCGTCTGTCGGCTATTCCGACATGAAGCATTTTTACAAGATTTTTACCGAAAAATACGGTATAACGCCGGGCAGATACGCAAAAAAGACTCAGATCTGACCGTTTTTTTCGGCAAATCGGCGTTTTTTGACCGACGCACGATAATATTTTTATATTTCTCTTGACGAACGGCGGATTTTATTATATAATCTTTATCAGCATCAAATCAACGGAGGCAGACAAAATGGATTTTAAAAACGTATTTGACGAAAGCGAAGCTCTGTATCTCGACGTAACGGACGATATATCTAAAATGGCGGAGGCTGTCGCGGAATATATGCACGAGAAGGGCAGGGAATTCGACCCGGAAATAACGGTCGCAAAATTCGATCTCGTGCTGCAGTATTCGCTTTTGCAGGTAGCCTGCTCCGATCAGGAGCTCGCGAAAAACGAGCTGGAGTTCATAAGAGATCTGACGAAATACGCGGATTTCTGCGATTTTGCCGCGTCGGTCGGCAAAAAATACGACGCGATCACGTGGGAATCGCTTTATAAGTACGATATGAAGATGATAAACGCGCTGCTTGCCGATACGGAAAGCGCGGTGCGCTCCGTTTCCGAAGAGGTCATAAGCGTCTTCGCGGCGGCTGACAAAGCGGATAAACATAACCATTTTGCGGATCTTTACGACAACGTTTTCGGCATCATATCGGGTCTCGCGCTCGCCGACGGCGATGAGGACAGCGAGGACCTGCGCAAAAACGTGATGATATTCGAATGCCTTGACAAAATAGAAGAACTTTTGAAATAGATTTCGGAGAGGATAAATGAGTAATATAAAACGTATCGTTTCGGTTTTGCTCGTCGCCGCGGCGCTTTTTGCGGTGCTTATGGCGGGCGGAACAACTTACGCGATGAAAAAGCCCGGCCGTCTCGACGGCGTCGACTACAAGCGCATACGCGAAAACAAGGATCTCGCGGTAGAGGTCGAATTTCAGCTCGGCACGTATAAATTCAAAGGCGAGCTGACTAACGGCAAGACGCTTTCAAACGACGAGATCGACAAGATAATAAACGGCGTTATGAATCAGATGAATATCACCGCCGGTATTCTCGAGTTTTCAAAT
>JAEEJH010000081.1 GCA_016281775.1 Clostridiales bacterium
CAACCCCCAAACCCCCTTAACCCCTCCCAAGCGATCAAAGATCTCTTGGGGCTCGCCGCGCGGCGCCCCCCTGAGAAAGAATTGCGGGGGGAAGGGGGTACGGGGGATATAGGGGGGGAGGGGGAATCCCCCGTAAAGAATTCCTATTTCACCCGGTTCGCAAGAACCGGATTTCACCGCAGAGCGATTTCGCCGCGAAAGCGATTTCATCTGCCGCAAGGCAGATTTCACCGCGGCGTCAGCCGCCGGTGGTTCCCCTCATGCGGCGGTTTTCAGCCGATACGGCGAATCATCCCGATCATATCCTTTTGCTTCTGAAGATCAGAGCGCAAATCAAAGACATGACGATCGCGGCGGCGACTCCGGCGGACATGGCGCTCAAAGGACCGGAGAGCGCGCCTATCAGACCTTTTTCGCTGACGGCTTTCGCCGTGCCTTCGGCAAGCAGAGCGCCGAACCCTGTCAAGGGTACTTTTGCTCCCGAACGGAATATCTTTATTAAAGGCGCGTAAAGACCCGACGCGCCGAACAGCACTCCGGCGACGACGTAACCGGTCAGAATACGCGCGGGCGTGAGTTTTGTTTTGCAGATCAGTATTTGCGCCGGCACGCACAACAGTCCGCCGCAAAGAAACACGAGCAGATACCGTATAAAAACGTCCATGGTTATTCCCCCGAAGAAAAATGAAGAAGATGGGCTATGCCGGGTATGCTCCCGCCCTGAAACAGTACGAGCGGACTCATCAGCGCTCCGGTCCCGACGAAAAGCGCTTCGCGGCACTTTCCGGAATTGAATTTATCGTACAAAAACGCGGCGAGCCCTATCGCCGAACAGCCGCATCCGCTCCCACCCGCGTGAACGTCCTGACTTTCGTCATACATCAGCATGCCGAAATCGAGATAATTGCTCCCGAGGCTGACGCCGGAAAAGGCGCAGAGATCTTTCGTCAGCGCGTGCCCTTCCGAACCGAGATCGCCGGTGATGATGATATCGAAATCTGACGGCGACGAACCGCTCTCTTTGAAGTAGCGCAAAAGCGTATCCGCGGCGGCGGGAGCCATGGCGACTCCCATATTGTTCGCGTCCTTTATTTTTTTATCCACCGTTCTGCCGGGCAGAACGCCGGTTATCCGCATCGCGCCGGTGCCGCCTACTATCGCGCATCCCGCGCCGGTGACGGTCCACTGCGCCGTCGGCGTACGCTGACCGCCGTATTCGACGGGATACCGGAACTGCCGCTGCGCCGTACAGTTATGCGAGCAGGCGAGAGCCGCGCACCGCTCGTAATAGCCGCCGTCGACGCACAGGGCCGAGAGTATCAGAGCCTCCGCCATGGTCGAACACGCGCCGAAAAGTCCGAAATACGGTACGTCGTACTGCAAAAGCCCGTATGACGAGGCCGTGCACTGGTTCATCAGATCGCCTGCGAATATCGCCCCGATATCGTGTTCGCGCAGGCCGCCTTTGTGAAGAGCGAGCGCAAAAGCGCGCCGCTGCATCTCCGCTTCGGCGGCTTCGAACGTATCTTTGCCGAACGTATCGTCTTCGCTGTGCATATCGAATCTGTCGCCGAGCGGCCCGTCGAATTCCTTTTTGCCGCATACCGACGACACGGCGGATATGCACGGCGCTTTTTTAAGTTTTATCACTTATAAAAACCGTTTCATGTCGCAGATCGCGCCGAGCTGAAACTGTAAAAGATCGTCAGCGAGTTTCGCCGTCTGCTCCGAAATGCCGCTTACGTCGGCAAGTTGTTTTTTCAGCTCCGTAACGCCCATGACGTAACCGTTGATCATAAGCTCCGCGGTCTTGCTGTCGGACCGGTCTGCCGCTCTGCTTATCGCCATGCCCATCTCGGCGGGGAGTTTTTCGAACAGCCCGACGTCACCGGCCGCTTTGCCGTTTCTCGCGAGCAGTTCCGACGCGCGGGAGGCGAAATTCTGATAAGACTGAAGCTGTGCCGCCATCATGTTCTTCATGTCCTGCGACGAGATATCGGGCAGCAGTTTCGACATCGACTCGACGCCCATTTTGCAGTCCTTATAAATTTTGCAAAGCATTTCTTCGTCTCTGCTTTTCGTTTGCATATAAATTTCCTCCTGAAAATAATAAGACTGCCGTATAAGCGGCAGCCTCATTATTGACTCTGACGGGATTTTTTATTCTGTATAATACGATTCCAGATATTCTTCGAGTGTGATGTTGAGATCCCATATACGTTTTGCATGGGTCCGGCCGACATATCTGAAATGCCACGGCTCGAAAACGTAGCTCGTTATATCTTCCTTACCGAGCGGATATCTCAGAATGAAGCCGAATTTCCAACAGTTTTCGGCGAGCCATTTGCCCTCGTACTTGTCGGCGAAAGCCTGATCGCACGCGCTCATATTGTGTACGTCCACGGCAAGGCCGGTCTGATGCTCGCTTTCGCCGGGATATGCCGTATCGACGCGCGTAGCGGCGATCGCCTCCTCCTCGCTCATGCCCTTTTTCATGAATTTGTCCACGTAATACCGGAACAGGCTCTCCTGATCGCTGTATGAGCGGTAAGTGCTCGTGGCGATAAGTCCCTTACAGCCGTTGGCTTTCGCCTCGACCATCATCGCGTCGAACGATTTCGCCGCGTATTCTCTCATGTATCTCGAGCTGCCGCCTTCTTTTATGAAAGAGACTTTGATAAGATCCTTGGGTTTGTATTTGCGATCGGTCATCGGTTTGTCGGGATTTACGAGTATCAGATATTCGGCAGGGTCTTCCGGATCGAAATACTTTTCGTATTTAGACAGATCCGATTTGAACGTGACCGCGGGAGCCTCCGTGACGGGCGCTTCGGTCGTCGGCGGTTCGGTCGCTGGCGGCTCCGTGACGGGCGCCTGCGTTACCGGCGGCTGAGTGACCGGCGGCTGAGTGTCAGCTTCGGTCTCCGGTATTTCGGGTATGGTGTCGAACCCGGTTTCGATCGGCTTCGCCGAAGTCTCTCTGCCGGAGGTGTCGAGCGCTCCGTGACCGGCTTCCGTCGTATCGTCGACGTTGACGACGATGCAGGAGTAAGCCGACAGCAGCATCGCCGCGCATAATATGACAAGTATTATTTTACGCAATTTTGTTTGATCCTTTCGTATCGTTGTTAATATTTTACTACGTATAAAATGTAAAATCAAGCGATTATGAGAATATTTTTTTGAATATTGTATTTACAAATCCGACTTTTTAAGTTATAATATGATACAGAAGGATATAATCTGCAAAACGGAGAATTAAAATGAACAAAAGGATACTGACTGTTTCATCGGCTTATATGTGTTTGTCGGCAAATATGCAGTGTCTTCCGGGCGGTTCTCAGGAGAGGGATGGGACCGGCTACCGTATCGCACCGGGAGGCAGCGGTATAACCGCCGCTCTCACCTTCCGCGCAATGGGCTTCGACAGTATATTCTGCGCCGCGTCGGGCGACGACGCGTACGGCAGGCGCATAAAGCGTTTTCTTTCCGAAGCCGGAGTCGACTGCCGGTATTTGAAAACTCCGCGCAAATCGAAGACGGGGCTGTACCTTACGCTCTGCGAAGAAGAAAAAACGAGCCGCTGTGTCAGATTCGCCGAGGCGAACGCGGCTCTGACGCGTGGCGATATCGAAGAGGCTTTCACGACGTATCCCGACGCCGTTTATCTGCAGAAGGAGCTTTCGGACGAGCTTACCGTCGCGGTCGCCGATATCGCCCACGAAAAAAACGTGCCGATCTTCTTCCAGCCGTGCAGAAAAAGAGAAGAACTCATGCCCGAGCGGCTCGGCGCGCTCGAAATGGTGATACTCGACGCGGACGAGGTATATTCTTACTGCGGCACCGCTCCGAGCGAATACGATAAATTCCTGCAGGCGGCTATGGCGCTGTCGTCGCGCATGAAAGCCAAATATTACGTTATACGCATACCCGACAGAGGCACGTTCATATACGACGGCATCTATTACGAGATGGCGGGCGAATATCCGTCGACTTATCTCGACGAGACCGGCGCTAAAGAGATATACGGTGCCGCGTTCGTCGCCGCATATACCGGTTCGGATTTCAGCATCAAAAAAGCCGCCAAATGCGCCGCCGCGGCGTACGCTTACGCCTCGTCGAACAAAGGCGACATAACGTCCGTGCCGTCGCTTTCGGACCTCGTGCCGTTTCTGAAAAGATAACGCGGTGCCGGAAATGAAAATTTTGAAAACGGCGCTATGCCTGCTTCTCGCCTCGGTCTTTGTATTCTTCTGCCTTCCGGCTAACGCCGCGGCAGACGGGGCGTACGTAAAAGAACTGACGGATAAAGGCTTTCCCGAAGACTACGCAATCAAGCTCGAAAAACTTCACCGTTCGCATCCCGAATGGATATTCGAACCGCTCGACGTGACCGGGCAAAGCGGCGGCAAATATACGTGGGACTACGTCGTCTATATGGAGACCGACGAGAATCCGAAACGCAGTCTCGTCGCGAATTCCGATCAGTACACGGTACTGCGCGATATGTCGAACCCGTCGCAGTACGATTCCGGCTGGTGGAAGGCATCGGCCGAAGCGGTCGAATATATGCTCGACCCGCGCAATTTTCTCGACGAAAAACAGATCTTTCAGTTTTACGATCTCGCGTGGTCAGATACGGTGACTCTTCAGGCGGTCGAGGCAGCGGTAAAAGGCACGTTCATGTCGGGCGCGAAGCTTGACGGCGAATATTCGGATATGACGTACGCCGAATATTTCTTCAAGATCGGTAAAGAACTGGGCGCGAGCCCTGTATATCTTGCCGCGAGAGTCCGAAGCGAGCAGGGCGTAAACGGTACGAGCTCGCTCATAAACGGCAAATGCGGCGATAAGCTCTGGTATTATTATTCGAACAAGGTCACCGGCTCTGAAGGCGGTCATCTGATCAACGCGCCGACGAGCGGATATAACGAGGCGTCGCTTAAATCGTATAACGGTCTGTACAACTATTTCAACATCGGCGCGGCGGGCACGGGCTATTTCGCAATATATCTCGGAGGCATGAACGAGGCGAAAAAAGGCACGCCCGAAAAAGCCGCCGAATGGGGCGGACCGTCGTGGGATACGCGCTGGAAATCCCTTTACGGCGGAGCGTACAAAGCCACGAACACGTACATAAACGACTATCAGAATACGCCGTATTTACAGAAATTCAACGTTGACGCGAGGTCGTCGCGCAATTTCTGGGGGCAGTATATGCAGAGCATACACGGCTCGGTCGGCGTTGCGACCACGTTTTACAACTCGTTTTCGGAAAATAAAATGCTCGATCTGCCGTATACGTTCCTGATTCCCGTATACGAGGGCATGCCTGAAAGCTGCCCGTACCCCGACGGGACGGAATTCGCCGATAAAAAGTACGTTGAAGCGAAAGACGCGGCGAAGGTCGATAAAGTCGATCTGTCAAAGCTTTCGGGCGTGAAAAAGAATTATTCGTCGGCGAAAATAACGTGGAGAGTCTACGTCGGGCAGACCGGCGGTTATCTCGATCTCGGCAGAGTCGATCTTTCTCAGTACACCGGCGTCTGCATAGAGTATTCGGTCGCGGCGAACTTCGACGCGCGGGCGTGCGGTACGGCGTCGTATATAGGTCTCGTGTCGGATAAGGATCATATCTACGGCGGAGAGGGATCGGAAGAAGATCTCACATGCGATCTCGGTCATAAGAAGATACAGAACGGCGAGCACGGATATCTGCACAGAAAAGTCATATACATAGATATAGAAGACGTGACGTACGACGGTAATGTGTATCTCACCTCGTATACGCAGAAAAATCAGAAATACGTGATACATAACGTCGCGTTCATAACGAGAGAAGGTTACGAAGCGCCCGTGAGGGAGACGGAGCCGGTAATACAGACCTCGGCGGAGATACAGACGGAAGAACCGGCGGCGACTGCCGCGGCGACGGTACCTTTGACCGAAGCGCGGACCGAATCCCAGACCGAAGCGCAGACCGAAAACGGCGGCGTGAACACGGCTGTCGCGGTGTCGGTCGCCGTATCGAGCGCGGTCATCGCGGGCGGCGTCGCTTACATAATAATTATGATGAGCAGAAGAAAAACGGAGGCAAAAGGCAATAATGAAGAGAACTGATTATATCAGCTGGGACGAATATTTCATGTCCGTCGCACTGCTTGCGGCGATGAGGAGCAAGGACCCGAACACGCAGGTAGGCGCCTGCATAGTCGATGAAGACAAAAGAATACTTTCGACCGGTTACAACGGCTTTCCCTGCGGCTGTTCCGACGACGAATTCCCGTGGGAGCGCGAAGGAGAGGATACCAAATATCCGTACGTCGTCCATGCGGAGCTGAACGCGATACTGAACGCCAGCGGCAAGAGCCTTACCGGCGCTAAGATCTACGTCGCGCTTTTCCCCTGCAACGAATGCGCGAAAGCGATAATACAGGCGGGGATAAAAGAGGTCGTTTACCTGTCCGACAAATACGACGGTACGCCGTCGGTCGTCGCGTCGAAGAAAATGCTCCGCGCCGCCGGAGTAAAACTCACGAGATTCAAACCCGATAAAGACGGGTTGGTCATAAAATTCAAATAATAAAAAGGAGAAAACACAATGGAAGAATTCCTGAACAAAGTCATTGAGCTCGGCACGACCTACGGCGGAAAAGTCATTCTCGCCATAGTCGCGGCGCTCGTCGGTCTGCTTATCATCAAGCTCGTCTGCAAGGCGCTCAAAAAGATCTTCGCAAAGTCGAAGCTTGACGGACCGGTACAGGTCATAATCATCAAGATCATCAAGGTACTGCTCTATATCATCCTTCTCGTAGCGATAATAGAGATCCTCGGTATCCCGATGACGAGCGTAGCGGCGCTGATCGCTTCCGCAGGTCTGGCTGTAGGCCTCGCGTTCCAGGGCGCGCTCGCAAACCTCGCCGGCGGTCTTATGATACTCATATTCAGACCGTTCAAGCTCGGCGATTACGTCAGCGCCAGCGGAGCCGACGGCTTCGTCCGCGACATCAGCATCTTCTACACG
>JAEEJH010000082.1 GCA_016281775.1 Clostridiales bacterium
CTTATGCCGGACGCTCCGAACAAAGGCGGAGACAAGCGCGACGGCGCTGATGTAACCGCTGAAGAATCAGTTAAGCTCTTAAGCGCGGCGGGACTTTCGTTCTGACGGTTGAGCCGCGGATTTAATATGCCGGGTGTGGTTTCTCCTCCGCACCCGGTTTTGCTTTTCTTCGCTTTTTTCGGATTTTGAAAAGCAAAAAAACGGAGAAAATGAAAAAACCGGCGAGAATCACCGGTTTTCCCGCGCCGGTCTTTTCAGACCGCACGCCTTGGTGCGATTGTTCATAACGAAACAAAGGCAACTGAAACATATTCAAAATACAAAAGTCGGGAACATTACCCGGCTTTTGTGTTTTCAAAATCTATTTAATAAAATATTAGTAAAGAGCGTTTTTTCAATTATAATCTTTCCATTGGGTCTCGTTAGCGATATCGACAAGCAGTCTGCCGTTGTATGTAAAATAGTGCGGTCCGGCGACCGAATAGCCTTTTATCTCCGACGCGATGGCGGAAACCGAAGTTTCCTCGTTGTTATACAATACTTTACGTTTGCTTGCAACGACGGCAACGATGCTCTGATCTTCGACGAAGACTAATTTTGCGCCAACGGGTATTCCGCACTTTGAAAAGTCGATAGCAGGCTTTTTTATTTTCTGCTTGGTTTCAGAAGTTGTTTTAATCTTTTTCAGCTTATCTTTCGTACCGCTGATTATGGCGATCGCTTCAAGAAGCTCATAAGCATCTTCAGGGGACATAACGAAAAACTCGCGATTTTTTGACACTCTTAAATCAGGATTCAGATTGTCGATCAGCTTGTGAAGTTTCTTGTCTTCAAGGTTTCCGGGCGTCTCGTATGTCGCATAGACTTCATAATCATACGGCAACGCTGTTGTGCTGAGCTGCTTTCTGCGCTCTTCAACATTCGCCGCATATCCGATTTTTACCATGTCTTTCAAAGACGGATTTGTCATGATGTAAATGTATCCCGATGCCATAATCTTACCTCTTGTTAAATTCCTTATACAGCATTTCCGCGAGAGCGGACATTATTGCTTTGTACTTGCTCTTATTTTGGAACAGCGTTGTGTATGCCTCGGTCTGTTCTACGTAACTGTCCTGTGCGACCTCGTCAAATGTTCTCGGAAAAACACTCTCAGCGAATACCTGAGGATCGGACGTCTGCGCCATTTTGCGGAGTTTTGCATCGCTGATCAAACGGTCATGAAGTGCATTTAAGAGGACTCGGTCAGCGTCGGTGAAGTTGCCGCCGAAAAGCTCGTTGATCTTTTCTATGACCTCTTCGAGCGGTGCTTTCGGTTCGGGCGACGCCGTTCCTTTACCGGAAGCGGGTTCGTACTCGCCGCCTATGTTTGCAAGCCGAATTTCTCCTTTGTAAGTTTCTTCAAGCTTATAGAACTCAAGTTTGAGTGCGCCTTCAAGATCAATCATTTCCGTTGTAACGGCGGGCAGCAGACGGAGCAAATATGAGCAAAAAACGTATTCTTTCTGCATATCCGCGTCAAACATACGGCAAACCTGCGATATATAACCGTACCATTTTATAAACGAACGGACAAGCCGCCTGAAATTGTATCTCTGGTCAGCCGCCATATCGTTATACCGGTCGGCTACGGGCATAAGCGCAGAAGTCATTCTGCCCATCGTTCTCTCGTCCTGTTTTCTGCTCGAGAAGTAAACGGCGGCAAAAGCCTCGATATCGTTGTCGCTGTATATACGCATATCACGAAGCTGTTTCTGCGTCTGATAAATCAGGTCTACGTTGACCTCTTGCGTCAAGGAAGTTTCCTGATAGAACGGCTGGAATGCATCTCTGATTTCTTCGGCGGTATTTATAAAGTCGAGGATGAACGTATCGTTTTTGCCTTCGCAGATGCGGTTCAAGCGGGAAAGCGTTTGCACGCACTTGACGCCGCGCAGTTTCTTATCAACTATCATCGTATGGAGCAGCGGTTCGTCAAAGCCTGTCTGATATTTCTCGGCGACGATAAGGACGTTGAAATTATCGTGAAATTCGGCTTTTGTCTGATCTTCGGATATGTGGCTGCCGTCGCGGCGGACGTTGAGTTTTGATTCGGTATATTCGCTGCCGCCGTCCTTAACCGCGCCGGAGAAAGCGGCGAGGACTTCAACGCTATCGTAACCCTTTTCCTGAATATAGCGTTTCACCTCGTGGAAATAACGCACAGCCGCAAGTCTGGACGATGTAACGACCATCATTTTACCCTTGCCGCCGATCGCGTGCGCGGTGGTGGAAAGGAACGTTTCGACGATGATCTGCGCCTTTTGCGATATGTTGTAAGGATGCAGTTCTTCAAATTTGCGTATGACCTTTGCCGCGCGTGAAGCGGGGACGTCGGGGTTGTCCGGGATCGTCTTTGCAATCTTGAAGCAGGTGTTATATGTCATGTAATTCTGAAGGACGTCCATTATGAACCCTTCTTCGATCGCCTGCCGCATTGAATAAACGTGGAAAGGGTGGAACGAGCCGTCTTCGTACTCCGTACCGAACATTTCGAGTGTTTGGCCCTTCGGAGTCGCCGTGAACGCGAAGAAAGAGAGGTTTTTATGTTTGCCGTGAACGATCATCTCCTGAACGAGGCGGTCGGTTTTGTCGATCTCGTCCTCGGCTTTGCCTTCGATCTCGGCATATTCGCGCAGCGCCTGCTCGGTGTCGGCGAGCGCCGTTTTCATTTTGATCGCGGAAGAACCTGTCTGCGAAGAATGCGCCTCGTCAACTATGACGGCGAAGGTCTTGCCCTTTGTGTCGTTCACTTCGTCATAGATGACGGGGAATTTCTGCAGAGTCGTTACGATGATGCGGGCGCCGTCGTTTATTGCGTCGCGCAGGTCTTTTGAGGTCTTGCCCTCTCCGATCGTTACCACAGAACCGAGAGTGTGATCGAAACTCGAAACGGTCTCCTGAAGCTGAGCGTCAAGCACCGTGCGGTCTGTCACGATTATAACCGACGTGAAGACAGGTTTGTTTCTTTCATCGTGCAGAGAAGCGAGGCGGTACGCCGTCCACGCGATGGAATTGGACTTTCCGGATCCGGCGCTGTGCTGTATCAGATAGTTTTTGCCAGGTCCGTTTTCTCTTACGTCGGCGATCATTTTGCGTACGACGTCGAGCTGATGATAGCGCGGGAAAATGATGGTTTTATTTGTTATCGAACGCTCGGAGCCGTCCGGCTGTTTTTTCTTTTCGGTTTTGACCTGTAAATGTATGAACTTCTGCAGAATGTCAAGCATACTGTCTTTCTGCAAGACCTGTTCCCACAGGTAAGCGGTCGGATATCCGTTCGGGTTTGCGGGGTTGCCTTTGCCGCCGTCCCTTCCCGCTCCGTTGGATCCCTGATTGAACGGCAGAAAGTACGTATCGCCCTTCGCCAGCTTGGTCGCCATATATACGTCGGTATGGTCGACGCAGTAATAAGCGACGATTCTTTTGTTGAACTGGAAGCAGAGCTCGCGCGGGTCGCGGTCGTACATCCATTGGCGCCTGGCGTTATCAACGTTCTGCCCGGTGTACTGGTTTTTCAGCTCCAAAGCGATGACCGGGATGCCGTTTACGACGAGTACCATATCAACGCTTTTGTTGTTGTCTGCGGAATAGTACCACTGACGCACGACGTTGCAGATGTTCTGCTCGTATAAAGCGTTCGCGGTGTTGTTCAGATGCGATTCCGGCTTAAAATAGCAGACCTGAAACTTTATGCCGCGGTGTTTGAAGCCGTGGCGCAGAACGGATATGATGCCGTCGCAGTCAACGGCGTTATTGAAAGCGAGTATGAATTTCTTTACGGGATCGCTGCCGCAGCCGTTTTCAAACCGCGCCCATTCTCTCGGCTGTGTACGCTGTATAAAATTCATAAACGTACCGACGTACAGCCCCGCCGCCGGATCGTACGTATCGGTCGTTTTCGTATATCCGCCCTTCGCCGAGACAAGGAACGTCTCAATATCGGCTTCAAAGCGTTTTTCAGTTGTTTCCATCGCCATATACCTCCTTGATAGCATCATTCAGGTCGCCATGATTTCTTATTCCTAAATCCATCATATATTCAATAAAAAGCCGTTTAAAGTCTTTGCCTGAATCATTTTGAAGATTGCATTCAAATATAACAGGATTGCATAGTAGGTAATCTCTGTCAATATAGGCTGCCTCATCATACATATAACTTTTATATGAGTTTGTTTTTTTACATCCTAAAATACTGATGCAAATGAATAACCTTTTATATTCAAATACAGCTTTCGTTTTTATCAAATAGTTTTCCAAAGAAGATTTTATAATATCATCCCATACTCCCACAGCATCTAATTGACCATTCGGGAAGGCCTGATTTTCATAATGTAAATATGGCAGTAGCGGATAAAAAACTTCGGCAACACCGTTGTTATTCAATCGTCCTTCGCCTGTTTCTTTATAACCATGATAAATCAAGCCTTCGATTGTAGGATGTGACCGATTATAACAGCCAATACATCTGAATATATCGTAAAAATCGGTTTTTCCTTTTTCAAGAATCATTACAGGCTTATTATAGTTTATATCAGTAAACGTATCAGGAATAAAATGAAGGAGTAGAAACTTTGAATAATCACACCGTTCGTTATCTTCCTGCATTCGATAATAATCAATCCGTTCTTTGCGAAATCTCTCAACTTCTTTTTCTAAAGACATTGTTTGAGAAAACATATTCTTCAATTCAGAATACCCGATCACCTTTTTTGAATTACCTACGCGTTTATAAATCCGGTAGTTTTTTTCGTCTTCAAGATGAACGTACGGCGCAAACATATCATGCTGTATAAACATTATTACAATATATTTTCCGTCAACTAATTTCAATATGTTGAATCGATGATACGGCATTCTCGGCTGTATTGTTTGCAAATAGTTTTTTATATCCAGCTCGAATTTGTCAATATTATCTTCATCTATTGAAGTACCATAAAATTCATGCGGTATTCCTTTACTGTCTTCGTCGATGCCGAAAATCAGGTATCCGCCATCAGCATTGGCAAAAGCGCATACATCGCTTCGAAACTCTTCAATTTCCCGCTGTTTTTCTGCGACCTTTTCCTTTGGAATCTGATTTATAGTAAATACTTTTTTATAATCAATGTGCTCGTTTTCTCTGTAATCAAGACTATCTATAATTACTTTCAAATCCTCCAATGAACATTCAAGTAACGATTTACCGTTTATTGTAGGGAGCATTTATTTGACCTCCTTTTTCCCTGTGACGTATTCGAAAATGAGGGATTTTTTATATGCCTCCAGCTCGGTGAGGAGCTGCTGCTTTGCTTCGATCAGTCGATCCATTTCTCTGCACTTTTCATCCAAATAAACAACAATTTGGGTCTGTTCTTCTTCGGACGGTACTGTCATAACGCTATGTTTTGCAAAGTACGGTGATACGCGCTTTAGTCCTCCGGTACCCGTCATGGTTGCGCAAGCTTCTTGCTTGAACAGGTCGTTCTGCAGCCAATAAAGCAGATATCGGGCATTAATTGCAACCGGCCTGTAAACGAATAGTTCGGAACTGCCCATCCCAAATCCGGATGCCAGATTATCCATGATAGCTATATTTCCGTTCTCAAAGCACGGTGTAACTTTTGCCATTGCAATATCGCCATTTTCAAAGGGGGTTAACGAAGGGGTTACCGTTCCGTATGTCGCTGTGTTAGGAACGAAATACCCGTTCTTGATACAATCCATCGGAGTATAGGTGATTTCGCTATCTTCCTGTAAGTGCGAAGTATCACATGATGGCTGAAAAACGGCTACATATTTTATTGGTTTGCATTCCCAATCTTCCGGAATCTCACCAATCCACTCCGCACCGCTGTCCTTCATCGGTCGATTTTGGCGGATGCCCTTGGTGACCGCCTCTGTGATGACCGACTGCTTCAGTTTTTTATATTCCTCAGTAGAAGCACGTGTTTGCTCAATGACTGCATCAATACGCCCGCACTCTGCATCGAGAAAATCTACTATGCGCTTTTGTTCAAAAATATTAGGTTCGCATATTCGATATGTTAATAACTGATTTTGTGTTATAGTACCAATAACACTTCCAAAATTTGATAAAGATATGGGCGTTTGGATAACAGGTGATATCAATGAATAAAACAAATATTTAACATCACATTTAATGTTTTTGAAAACAACAAACTGGGGGTTTACCGTAGCAAGTTCATTGCTATTATATATTGCGCATTTTCCAACAGAAGCGGTTTTCACAAATACAATATCACCTTTATTCAACATTATTTCGGGAGATTCATAATACTTTTCCCAAGAGATGTAAGAACATTTCTGAAGGGATAATCTGTTATCAATTATATTAGTCGGGCTTAGAGTAATCGGGCCCTCGCCCTTATCAACCAAATCTTCTTGAGTATAACCGCGAAAACCTATTCGTCCAAAACAAGAAAGTAATGCTTTTAAAGGCATTATTTTCCACGAGATCGGAATTTTTCCGATAAAATCAATACCGCTTTCTTTCATCTCTCTTGCCATTATTTACACCCCATATGCTATTCTACAGCGGAGTTTTCCCTCAGCCAAGTTTATATAATTCCTAAACCAACAGTACTTTTGCATAACTCTCGGACGGTTCTTTCCCGTCTTTTCTTCCGTAATTTTTTGCGAAATCTGTGATTTGAGTTCTGCAATCTGTTTTTTTGTTATTTCAATAGTATAGTAGTTGAAAAAATCAAAATATACACAGTCGTCCGGATCGACGAAGCAGCTGAATTTGTCTTCAAATTCAGCATCCGAAACATTAAATTCGTCAAAAATCTTCAACAAATCTTCGCTTAAAACGACACGAGGATAAATTGCGATATTCTCTTCAAGATCAACAACAGTCAAAAGACCTTTGCCCCATACCATAAGCTCGTTAATGAATAATTTGTCGACAGTCATTGCACCTCTGAACAAAATACCTTTATCGGCAAACATAGAAAGAAAAACCCTTAAAAAATCGCTAAGTCTGTTGTAAATCGCAAGTATCTCGTCTTTATCATTACGGTTGTTTACCGGATAAGCAAGAAGAATATTGTCCGAAAATATTTTTATTTTAATATCTTTAGTGCCGAATTTTTCTAACATCGGAACTATTCTGTTTGCAAACAGAAAAGGATAATAGATATTTTTAAAAACATCTTCAATATCATTCTGAGCTAATCGTTCTTTCGTACCCATAATATCAATATAGATAATCAAATAATCTTTTTCACTTGGAATCTTCGGAAGATTTATTTCTTTGTCAGGCATTTTAACAACCTCAGTTTAATTGAATAGTTTTTTCAGATTTTCGCTTATATCTTTTTCAAGATTTGTAATACGCGCCATGATATCTTCCGTCTTTTCGGGAGCCTGATACTCGTAGAAATACCGCGTCATAGGTATTTCGTAGCCGACTTTCGTCTTTGTTCTGTCGATCCAGGCGTCGGGAGCGTACGGCAGCACCTCGCGGGCAAAGTAGGCGTCGATATCCTCGTTAAGCGGCACGTTTTCGGTATCGCGGAGTTCCGGATCGGCTACCGGCTTGCCCTTTTTGAGTATTATCTTGCCCGTCTCGTCGCGCATCGGCCGTTCAACGGTTATTTTGTTATAGCCGAACTCTGCCGAGTCAAATATCTTGCTTTCACAGTAAACGCCGTTTTTGTCGCCGTAAACCTTGTTCTCGAACTCGCCGTAGGCGGTCACGATAAGCTCGCGGCAAAGGTCCGTTATGTCGTTGCGCTTGGTGCCGATCGATTTGCGCCTCGGCTCGAAGCAGTGAGAAGCGTCGATCAACTGAACCTTGTCGAGCCGGTAAGACGGTTTGCTTTTATTGAATACCCAGATATACGTGGAAATGCCCGTGTTCATAAACTGGTCGGTCGACAACTGTATGATTGCTTCAAGCCAGTCGTTTTCAAGCATATACTGACGGATGTTTGACGGACCGGAGCCCGCGTCGCCGGAGAAAAGCGGCGAACCGTTCTGTACTATTGCCATTTTGCCGTCTTCGGCGAGCTTGGCGAGACCGTTTAAGACGAAAAGCTGCTGACCGTCCGAGATCTTCGGCAGTCCGGGACCGAATCTGCCGCCGTCGCCGAGTTTCGCCTCGGCTTCGACCGCTTTCTGCTCGCGCTTCCAGTCGATGCCGAACGGCGGATTTGAAATTATCCGGTCAAACGTATATCCTCTGAACTTGTCCTCGGAGAGGGTGTCGCCGAATCGCATATTATTCGGGTCTCCGCCGCGTATCATCATATCGGCTTTGGCGATAGCGAAAGTGGAAGGGTTGAACTCCTGCCCGAAGCAGGTGACTTCGGCTTCGGCGTCGAGCGCGTGTATGCGTTCTTCCATACACGACAGCATCTGCGACGTTCCCATCGCCATATCGTAAACGGTGATGTTTTGCCCGTTGAAACGTGTATCTGCGAGCAGAATATCCGTCATCAGATAAATTATATCGCGGGACGTGAAGTGCGCTCCGGCTTCCTCGCCGTAAGACTCGTTGAAACGGCGGACGAGGTCTTCAAAGACATATCCGCAATCAACGGCGCTGACCTTATCGGGTCCGAGGTATCCTTTCTGCGACGCAAATTCCTTTATAACGAGATAAAGCGTATTGCTTTCGACCATGCGTTTTATCACGTTGTCAAACTCGAACTTGTCGAGTACGTCGTGAACGTTGGACGAAAACCCCGTAAGATAATCGCGGAAGTTTGTTTCGATATTTTCCGGATCGGAAAGCAGGGTGGCAAACGTGAATTTGCTGATGTTATAGAACTGATAACCCGAAGCGCGGGTAAGGAATCCGTCGATGACTTCAAGGTTTTTCACCCTTTCATACTGTTCAAGCACCTTGTCGTGCGTCGGGAGCAGGCAGTCGTGAAAGCGCTTGATGACCGTCATCGGAAGGATGACAAGACCGTATTCGTGCGGTTTGAACGGACCGCGCAGCATATCCGCCACGTTCCATATAAGCGCCGCTTTTTCCGAAATGTTAAGTCCTACGTTGCTTATTTCGCTCATGATATGATCCTCCCGCCGGTCATTCTTTGATAAATTCGACGATGTCGTCGATATTGCATTCGAGCGCGTCGCAAATACGGGCGAGAATATCCGTCGTTACGTTTTCGCCCTTCGTAAGTTTGCTTATCGTGTAATTTGATATATGCGCAGCTTTGGCAAGATCCTGTTTTTTCATGTCCTTGTCAATAAGGACCTTCCACAGTTTTTTATAACTTGTTATCATATCCGTACCTCTTTCGAATAAGGTTTTTATCACAATTTGAATTATATCACGAAATACTAAAAAAGTCAAGCAGTTTCAGCATAAAAGTTAGCGATAACAGAGAATATTTTCAATATCGTGCAAAAATACGGGCTTTAATATTTTGAGTTTTACAAATTCGCAAATCTCAGCCATTATATGCGCGCATATATACAGAATACACCGACTGAACGGCGTAATATTTTAAGATAACATGTTTTCAGCATCATAAATCAATAACAGACTGGATCGAAATAACTTCTCGAATCAGTCGATTTTTTATTTTCGGACTTTATGTTGCAGTGATTTCTGTCATATATATGTCAGCGGTTTTCGTATGTGCGAAAACAGCGGTTTTGGGTACCGGTCCGGCAGAGTGTATGTAAAAGTAGAGTAAATTTTTCTATTTCTGTCATAATATAGACGGAACCGAAAAAACGGCTCCGGAAAGAGGAGCCGCGGCTGAACTGCAGTGAAGCCGGAATAATGATCGACGGTTTTCCGGCGGTCATTATTGGGGTTCGAAGGGGAATTATCCCCTCGCCCCGAGATAAGTCGTGTCGACTTATCGTACGGGGTACTGTTTGTCGGTCGACTGACAAAACATCGTTTTTCTATTTTGTTCTTATGAAAGGAGCTAATTATGCCGAGAGTAACACAACATAACAGCAGAGGAAGAAAAGACGGAAGAGATACCGTTCTTATGATGTATGAAAAACTCTACGAAGACAACGTAACGGGCAAAGTGTCGGACGTTATGTTCGCCCGGTTATCGAAGAAATACGAGGAAGAACAGGACAGGCTGACGGAAAAGATCGACGATCTCAAAAAAAGGCTTGACGAACTCAAGCTCGAAAAAAACGCGCAGAGAAATTTCATCAAAGCCGTAAACGTTTTTGATAAAGTCGGCGAGCTTAATGCGGTGACTCTTCACGAGCTTATAGACCGCATAGAGGTCTTTAACGCCGAAGGCAAAGGAAAGGACAGGACTCAGAGGATACGCATACGTTACCGCTTTGTCGGATATCTTGACGGTATAACAAAAGACGATCCGTTCACCCTTGATACAAGGCAGGGCGTCCGGATCAAATACCTTACATAAACAGAAAATACGAGTGTTCTTAACTCAGTTTCGTTAAGAACACTCGTACTGGTGCGGGTGACAAGAATTGAACTTGCACAGCCTTGCGACTATAAGAACCTGAATCTTACGCGTCTGCCAGTTCCGCCACACCCGCATATTGCGTGCCGATCGGCACGTCAATCATAATATCACAAAAAAACGGATTTGTCAAGATATAATATATAAAAAATAACGCCGTTCCTTATATTTTTTATAGCGGCGCGCCGCGCCGTACGGAAAGATCCGGCCGGCGCGCAAACAGCGTACCGGCCGGGCAGTTCTTATATAACGTGAATCACATTATCTGCTTTATGAGAGTTTCGTAGGTATCGGGTTCGTGAGCGGCTCTTACCGTAAGCAGCGTTTTGATCTTGTAGAACCGGTAGAACAGTTCCATGAACGGATACAGATCGCTCGTCGGCATGATGGTCGGTATCACGATATCGTAGCTGCCGTCGACGACGCCGATTATGGTATTGATGAAAAGTTCGTAAACGGTCGAGCCGTCTTCGGAAAGTCCCGGACCGGTAAGCGAATATCTGTTTTCATAATACGACTTGATATCCGGTACGACAGCCGCGACGCTCGAAAGCCCTTCGATAACGTCCTGATTGGTGCCAGACGTCGGCAATATGATATCTATACCGGCTCTCTTGTATCCGTATTCCGCCGGCGGTATATACGTGACGACGTCGTCGGGATTTATGAAATTGAAGATATTGTCGTATTTGATCTCAGCCGCCGCTCCTCGCACGGTAGTGGGAGTGGCGAACGTATACGCATAGACGCGGTCTTTGCCGTATTCACGGTCAAGCAGCACGCCGAGCAGGTTTGCCGCAGCCGCGCCTCTGCTGTGGCCGCACACGACGATCTGCGAATCGGACGATTTATTGAGATACCCTTTGATATGATCGTAAATATCCTGCGCGCAGTACAGGAAGTTCTCCGCATACTGCGTACCGTTATCGTGCGACGGTGCAAAGTCGAAATTCGACACCCATTCGCCGCCGCTCGTGCCGCGGATGACTACGACGTAAACCTCTTTGCCGTTTCTTTCGCCTTTGCCGACCACGTATGCGCAGGTATGCGACGTATCGTCGGAGGGCTTCGTATAGTTGCCGGAATATATATGAGTCAGCCCGGCTGATTTCAGACGGCTCGCCGTAGCGGTCTCGCCGCCGCCGCTTGCGAAATCAAGCAACGTGAGCGCAAAATCGTACGAAAGAGTCGTGCTTTTGTTCGGCATATGGGGCAGTATCGTCGGAGTCGGATCGAGCTCGTCCGTCACAGGCTCGGTCACGGGTTCCGTTACGGGATCGGTAATAGGATCCGTCGCGGGTTCGGTCGCCGGCTCGGTCTGCCTTTCAGTTACGGGTTCAGTGACTCTTTCGGTGACTTTTTCCGTTACCTTTTCGGTCTGTTTTTCGGTGACCGGCTCGGTAGGCGGTTCGGTCGCCGGTTCCGTAGGCGGTTCGGTCTGTTTTTCCGTCTCGGTCGCTTTTTCGGTCGTCTGCGCCGCTGTCGGTCCGGCAGTCTCCGAATAAGGCTCGGTCTGCGGCACGGCGGATTCGGTACCGGGCGGTTCGGTCTGGTCCGCCTCGGTTATATAGGCCTCGGTCGAAGGCGCTTCGGTCGGGATATCGGGCTTATCGGTCGTGACGTCAGCCGGTGAGTTAGCGCAGCTTGAGAGTATCATCATGACCGCGAGCAGTATGACCGTGATCTTCAATAAACTGTTTTTCATAAAAACTCCTCATAAAAGGGCGCGTCGGACAAAACGTCCGGCGCGCTTTTGATAAGTATTATTCTTCGTCTGCCGTTTCGGGTTTTTCCTCCGCGGGAGCTTCAGGCTGCTCGGCGGGAGCTTCGGGCTCTTCGGCAGGCTGTTCTTCCGCAGGTTCTTCTGCGACAGGTTCCGGCTCGAGAAGTTCGCGTATGGAAAGATTTACTTTCTTTTTGTCGTAGTCGATGCCGGTGATCTTGACTTCTTTCTCTTCGCCCATGCTGACGACGTCTTCGGGTTTTTCAACGCGCTTCAGCGAAAGCTGAGAGATGTGAATGAGACCGTCAACGCCGGGAAGTATCTCGCCGAACGCGCCGAACGGCGTGATACCCACGATCTTGACCGTTATGACGTCGCCCTCGTGATACTGGGAGACGAACATGGTCCACGGGTTGGTCTCTTCGGTCCTGTAGCCGAGAGAGATCCTCTTCTTTTCCTTATCTACCGATTTGACGAAAACTTTGATCTTGTCGCCTACGGAAACTACGTCGGCAGGGGACGAGATGTGACGCCACGACAGATCGGTGGTATGTACCATACCGTCGACGCCCGCGCCGAGTTCAACGAACGCGCCGTAAGGCTGAATGGATCTGACGATGCCTTCATAGGTGAAACCTTCTTCGATCTCTTCCCAGAATTTCGCCTCGGCGGCTTTGCGTTCCGCTCTGGCGGCGGCTCTCGCCGGAATGCGGGCAGAGGCTTTGATCCTCTTTCTCGCGGGGTCTACTTCGAGGATCTTGAAAAGCATCTTCTGGCCGATAAGGGCGTTCATATCGCCGCCCTCTTCGACGGTGGTATGGGACGCGGGAACGAACGCTCTGACTCCGCTGATGGAGCAGATCGCGCCGCCGCGAACGACTTCGATGAACTTGCCTTCGACGAATTCGCCGCTCTCGTAAGCCGCGACAGCCTTCTGCCAGTTGTTCTTCGCGTCGTATTTTCTCTTTGAAAGCGTAGCTACGCCGTCAACGTCGCTCACTCTTACTGCGTAAGCGGTGACCTGATCGCCGAGCTTGAAAACTTCATCCAGTTTGACGCCGGGTTCGTCGGTTATATCGTCATACGACAATATGCCTGTAACTTTTGTGCCGAGATCAACTTTGATCTCTGTCGGCGAGATCTGGGTTATCGTGCCTGTTACGACGTCTCCTGTATTTAAAGTTTTGAATGTTTCATCGAGCATTTTTTCGAAGCTTTCTTCGACCTCCTTCTGATCGGGAGCCCCGGTCATTACTTCAGTGTCTTTGATTTCTTCGCTCATTTTGGTTTTAACCTCCTCTATAATACTGTCCGGTGTCGATGCCCCGGCAGTTATTCCCACTTTTGTTTTTTTGTCTATGCGAATCGCGCCGCATTCGTCTGACGTTTCGACAAGATACGTTCTTTCGCACAGAGCTTTTGATATATCAAACAGCTTGTTTGTGTTGGAGCTGTTTTTTCCGCCGATAACGATCATGACGTCGACGTCAGCCGCGAGGCGCGCCGTTTCTTCCTGCCGTTTTTCGGTCACTGAACATATTGTATCAAATATTCTTGTACGAGTATATAACTTTTTGAGAATTTTTTGACATAATTTCCATTTTGACTGATTTTGTGTGGTCTGTGAAACGGCTATCACGCCGTTTTCGGGCTCAGGGATATTTTGCAGTTTCGCCTCGAGTTTTTCCGGATCGTCCGTAACGACCGCCGTTCCGCGGACGTAACTTTTGATGCCGACGACCTCGGGATGATCTTCCGTACCGAAGATAACGGTCAGTCCGTTCTCTTCCGAATTATCCTTTACGATATCGTGTATCTTACAGACGAACGGACAGGTGCAGTCAATCGCTTTGAAATAAGGGTTTTTGCCCGACAGTTCTTCGAGCTTTTCAATTATGCTCTTCTCCGCTCCGTGCGTGCGTATGACGACCGTTACCGGATCGTTTTCTTTCGCCGTTTCGTATATCGGGTCTATGTCGGCGGATCCGATTATCCTCACTCCGGCTTTTTTCAGTCTTTCGGTCACGGACGGGTTATGTATTATGCTCCCGAGCGTATAGATCCTGCCCTCGTTTTTTTCTATCAGCGCGTCGATAGCCGATACGGCTCTCGATACGCCGAAGCAGAAACCGCTGTGTTCGGCGACTTTTATCATACTTCGCCTTCCTCAAGCGCGCAGATCTCGGCAAAGACCTTGTCGGCGGCGTTTTTATACTCCGCCGCGGTGCCCTGACAGATGCCGAGCTCGGAGTTCTTTATCGGTTTACCGATTATGACCGTGGTTTTGGAAAATATCCTGAGTTTTCTCTTTTTCGTTTTTATGAAGACGGGGACTACGTCGCAGCCCGTTCTGTACGCTATCATTGAAATGCCGGTCTTCGGTTCGGTCTCTTTGGGGTCGACCGCAGGTTTGCGCGTGCCCTGAGGGAACACGCCGAGGCATTCGCCGTTTTCTATGTATCCGATAGCCGTACGCAGGGCCGTTTTGTCAGCCGTGCCTCTTTTTACGCCGAAGCAGCCGAGAGACGAAAGCATCCTGCCGAACGCCGACTTCATGGATTCGATTTTTACCATGAAATGAAGCTGATACGGGAAAGCTATCGCGAGCATAACGGGATCGAACAGCGCTATATGGTTGCTGCAGACCATATATCCGCTCCCTTTCGGTATGTTCTCTTTTCCCTTGACCTTCAGCCGGTAAAGAAAACTGAACAGACCAGAAAGGCTTTTTTTCACCCTCTCATAAGGAGTTTTTTTTTGCTTGCTTTTTCTCCGTTCGTTAACGAGACCTACTATATGATCGACGTTTTCTTCGATCGTCATGTCGGAGTTATCTACTATAACGGCGTCGTCGGCGGGAACGCAGGGGGCGTTTTCTCTGTGCGAATCGTCGTAATCGCGCTTGATCATCTGCTCGGTGATCTCGTCAAGAGACACCTCCGCGCCTTTGGCGACGAGCTCTTCGTATCTGCGTCTGGCTCTCGCCTCCGCCGAAGCGGTCTGGAAAACTTTTAGATCGGCGTTCGGCAGTATGACCGTGCCGATATCGCGCCCGTCCATTATTACGTCGTATTTTTCAGCCGTTTTTCGCTGCAGATCGAGCAGAAAAGCTCTGACCTCGGGTATCGCCGAGACCTTTGATGCGTACGACGATATCTCGTTTTGCCTTATAGCCTCGGAGACGTCTTCGCCGTTTAAATATATCCTCTGCGAGCCGTTTTCGTATTTGGTATCGATATTGATATCGGGCAGGCACGGTATGACTTTTTCACGGTCGTCCGGCAATATGCCTTTTCTGTAAACGTAAAGACCTACCGAGCGGTACATCGCGCCCGTATCGACGTGGATGAAGCCGAGTTTTTTCGCGAGCGCTTTCGCTACCGTGCTTTTGCCCGCGCCCGACGGTCCGTCGATCGCTATTGAGAACGTTTTTTTCGTCTTTTTACTCATTCATTACTCCTCTTGCCGCGGCGTGCGCCGTGCAGAAAGCTATTTGCAGATTATAACCGCCCGTATACGCGTCAACGTCGATCACCTCGCCGGCGAAATAAAGTCCCGGCACGAGTTTCGACTGCATCGACCTCGGATCTATCTCCTTCACCGACACGCCGCCGCGCGTGACCACGGCTTCGGCTATCGGGGCGAAGGATCTGACGGTAAGCGTGAGATCTTTCAGCAGTGAAACGATCTTTTTTCTCTCCGCCGCGGTGACCGCGTTGACCTTTTTGTAAGGATCTATGCCGGTGCGTTCCACGAACGGAGCGATCAGTTTCGATGGCAGAAGCGCCGAACACGAATTTGAAAAGTTTTTGTTTATATTTTCCGCAAAATCGGATAATATGCGTGAATCGAGCGTTTTTTCGTCGAGAGCGGGTTTCAGATCGATGTGAAGCGCGTATCTGCCCGCGTCGGCGTTTTTCATGTGAGCCGACGCCGAGAGCACGAGCGGACCGCTTACGCCGTTTGACGTGAACAGCATCTCGCCCTGTTCTTTATATACCGCCCTGCCGCTTGCCGCGTCGGTGCAGGTGAGCGTTACGTTTCGCAGCGACAGCCCCTCGCATTCGCGGCAGAGCTTATCTTCGCAGACGAGCGGCACGAGAGACGGCTGAGGCGGTGTGACTGTGTGACCGAAAGACTTTGCGAAAGTATAGCCGTCGCCGGTCGAGCCGGTCTTCGGATACGATACGCCGCCGGTAGCTATCACGACTTTATCGTAATACTCCGTTCTGTCGGAGCAGACGACCGCGAACAAACCGTTTTTTACGATCTTTTTTACGTTTTTGCGTACCGTTTTAACGCCGTTTTTGCGGCAGAAACCGATCAGCGCTTCGACGATATCGGCGGCTTTGTCGGATACGGGAAAGACGCGTCTGCCGCGTTCCGTTTTGAGCGGTACGCCGAGCGATCCGAAAAAGCTCATGACCGCCTGAGAGTCGAAGTTAGAATACGCCGAATAAAGAAATTTCGGATTCGATACGACGTTATCAAAAAACTCCTCTTTCGTGCAGTTGTTGGTGACGTTGCATCTGCCTTTGCCGGTTATGCGGAGCTTGACGCCGCAGCGGTCGTTTTTTTCATACAGATCGACGCTCGCGCCGTATGACGCGGCGAAGCCCGCGGCGGTAAGACCCGCGGCGCCGCCGCCGATCACGGCGAGTCTCATTTGTCTTCGTTATCCTCTATTTTGTTGTAAACGTCGAACTTATCCCACACGTCTTCGAGACGGTTGAAGGTGTTCAGCACGTCTTCCTGCTTCTTTTTGCCTATCGCGACTATCATCGCGTTGATGACCGAGAGCGGAGCGACGAGCGAATCGACGAACGACGCCATCTCGCTTCTCGCGAGCAGCGTATGGTCTGCAAATTCGGAAAGCGGCGAATCTTTGCTGTCGGTTATGGCTATCGTTACCGCCTTCTGTTCTTTCGCGAGCTCCATACCCTGGATTATGCGTTTTGAATAACGCGGGAAGGATATGCCGATTATGACGTCCTGTTCGCCTATTCTGAAAAGCTGCTCGAAGATCTCGGAACGGCTCGTGGAATTGACGAGCTTGACGTTGCCGAAGATCAGCGAGAGATAGAAGTTCATGAAAACGGCAAGGCACGCCGACGATCTCATACCCATGATGTAGATGTTGCGAGCGCCGATGATCGCGTCGACGGCTTTGTCGAATGCTTCTTTGTCGATATTGTCGAGCGTGTTTTTCATTTTCTCGATATCGAGGTTCATCACCTTCTCGAGAACTTCGTGTTCTTCGATCCTATCGTTGGTGATCTCGATACGCTGCAGCGACGTGAGCCTCGTTCTTATAAGCTCCCGGAGGCTTCTCTGCAGATCCGGGTAACCGTCGTAGCCGAGTTCGATGGCGAATCTGACGACGGTAGATTCCGACACGTGTACGGTCGTACCGAGTTTCAGCGCGGTCATATACGCCGCTTTGTCGTAATGCTCGAGAATGTATTTGCCGATCGCTTTCTGACCTTTCGAAAATCCCGGCATTGACGCGTCTATCTTTTGTAAAATGTCCATCAGTCTCAGACCTCTCCCGAATTTTTATCAAATCTTAATGTATTATACTACTTAAAAATTAAAAATGCAATAGTTTTTTTGAATTTTTTCAGCGTTTTATTCTGCAAAATTGCTTTTCTGACAATAATTTGATTTTAAATCGGCGAAAAAATGAAAAAAATGGAATTTATTCTTGCAATTTCGGATAAATAAATCCGGCGTATGCGGATCGCATACGCCGGGGGTCGTTTATGTATTTCGTTTATTCTTCGGTTTTTACTTCTTCGGGCTCTGCCTGTTCGGCCTGTTCCGCCTGCGGTTCTTCTTTCTTCTTCGAAAGTATGAGGTTGGTGAGGATGCCGAGGATCAGAGCGCACGCGACTTTCGTCAGCGTGATCTGACCGAACATCATGACCATGCCGCCGACGCCGGCTATAAGGATGACGGATACCGTGAAGAGGTTTCTGTTGTCGCCGAGGTCGGTCTTCTGTATCATCTTAAGACCGGATACCGCGATGAAGCCGTAGAGGGTGATGCAGACGCCGCCCATGACGCAGGTCGGTATCGTTGCAAGGAATGTTACGAACGGAGCTACGAACGAGGCGAGTATCGCCATGATCGCCGTGTAAAGGATCGTCTGTACGGAAGCATTGCCGGAGATCGCCACGCAGCCTACGGATTCGCCGTAAGTGGTGTTCGGGCAGCCGCCGAAGAACGCGCCGGCCATCGAGCCTATACCGTCGCCGAGGAGGGTGTTGGACAGGCCGGGATCTTCAAGCAGGTCGTGCTCGATAATGGAGGAAAGGTTCTTGTGGTCTGCAAGGTGTTCGGCGAAGACGACGAACGCTACGGGGATGTAAGCGACCGCTATCGTGGCTATGTATTCGCCGGTGAGTTTGACGACCGTGCCGTCTTCAAGCGTCTGGCCGGCAAATCCGGAGAACGCCTTGAGGAACGTGAAATCGGGGATCCACTGCATATTTGCGAAAGCCGAGAAGTCTATGATCTGGAAATCGGGGTTCTTGGTCGCGATACCGATGATCGTGAAGATCGTCGCGCAGAGATAACCTGCGAGTATGCCTATGATGAACGGGATCATTTTCATAAGTTTCTTGCCGTATACCGAGCAGAGCACGACGACGGCGAGAGTTACGAGAGCGCATATGAACGAGAGACCTGTTTTAAGCGTTATAGCGTATCCGTCGGCGCTCGGGTTCGAAAAACCGAAGGAGTTGGCGACCGCGTTGCCCGCGAGCGAAAGACCGATGATGGCGACCGTCGGGCCTATGACGACTGCCGGCATGATCTTGTTGATCCACTTAACGCCTGCGAATTTGACTATGATCGCGATTATAACGTATACGAGACCTGCGAATATCGCGCCGATCACGAGACCGAGATAACCGACCGTCGTGTTTGCGTATGCTCCGGCGAAAGCCGCGAACATCGAACCGAGGAACGCAAACGAAGAGCCTAAGAATACAGGGCTTTTGAATTTAGTGAACAGTAAGTAGACGAGCGTACCGACGCCGGCGCCGAAGAGGGCGGCGGACTGCGACATGCCGTTGCCAACTATGGCAGGTACCGCGATGGTTGCCGCGAGTATCGCGAGCAGCTGCTGGAACGCGAAGATCAGCGTTTTGCCGAATGACGGCTTGTCCTGAACGTTGTAGATGAGTTTCATTTTATTTTCCTCCATTTATTTTCAGCTTTATCAGCCGATTTGCATTAATTGTACGCAGCATTTGCCGTCGTATTCCGGCATACAGACGCGAATCGCTTCGGTCTTGGAAGTCGGTACGTTTTTGCCTACGTAATCCGCTCTGATCGGGAGCTCTCTGTGACCGCGGTCCACAAGCACGGCGAGCTGTATGCAGCTCGGTCTGCCCTGCGCGAAGATCGCTTCTATCGCGGCTCTCGCCGTTCTGCCGGTGAACATAACGTCGTCGACTATTACGGCCTTTTTTCCGTTCACGTCGAACGGAAGCTGCGTCGGTCTTACGAGCGGGTCGCGGTTCTCGCGCGATATATCGTCGCGGTAGAACTTGATATCGAGCTCGCCGCACGGTATTTCGGACCCTTCGATCTTTTTAATATTCTCTCTGATCATCTCCGCTATCGGCATGCCGCGTCTGCGTACGCCGACGAGCAGCAGGTCTTCCGTTCCCTTGTTCTTTTCGACTATCTCGTGAGATATGCGCATGACCGCGCGTTTTACCTCGACTTCTGTCATCAACTCAGCTTTGAAAATCAAATCCTGCATAAAAAAATCCTGCCTTTCCGGCAGGATATAAGCATAACTTTGTTATGGTGTACAATCTTGCCGGTATCTCGGTACCGAATTCGGAATCACGTTCCGACGTGCTTAAAGATCATTGTCTGTATTATATCACGGGATTTCCGTTTTGTAAAGGGGTTTTTGATAATTTCTTCGTTTTTAACAAATTTTTTTGCAGATACCGCCCGATATTCGTCATATCGACAGTTACGAAAGCAGATCGAAAAATCCTTTTCTGCAAAGATACTCTGCCGAGAGCACCGCGCCGCCCGCCGCGCCGCGCAGAGTGTTGTGCGAGAGCCCGACGAATTTCCAGTCGTAGACGGTATCCTCGCGCAGTCTGCCCGCGGTTATGCCCATGCCGCCGTAAATATCGCGGTCGAGTTTCGTCTGCGGACGGTTGTCTTCTTCAAAGTACGTTATGAACTTTTCCGGCGCCGACGGGAGTTTCAGCTTCTGCGGTTCGCCTTCATATCCGTTCCACGCCTGAAGTATCTGTTCTTTCGTCGGATTTTTGCGGAATTTCACGAACACCGCGGCGAGATGGCCGTTCGATACCGGCACTCTTATACACTGCGTCGTTATGACGGGAGAAGACGCCGGCACCACGACGCCGTCTTTGACCTCGCCCCATATCTTGAGCGGCTCTTTTTCGCTCTTCTCTTCTTCACCGCCGATATAAGGTATGACGTTATCAATCATTTCGGGCCACTGCGCGAACGTTTTGCCCGCGCCGGATATAGCCTGATAAGTCGTGACTACCATTTCGTACGGCTCGTACTGCAGAAGCGGCGTGATCAGCGGAACGTAGCTCTGTATCGAGCAGTTCGGTTTTACCGCGATGAAACCGCGCTTCGTACCGAGACGCTTTTTCTGTGTTTCGATGACCGCGGTGTGATGCGGATTTATCTCCGGTATGAGCATCGGAACGTCCGATAAACCTCTGCAGGCAGAGTTGTTCGACACTACGCAAAGCTCGGCTTTCGCGTAAGCCTCTTCAAGCGCTCTGACCTCCGCCTTGGGCATATCGACCGCGCAGAAAACGACGTCGCAGACGGCTTTGATCGCGTCGATATCGGAAGCCGATATGACTTTCATATCTTTTATATATTCCGGCATCGGGCAGTCGAGCTTCCAGCGGCCGTCGAGCGCTTCTTCGTAAGTCTTGCCCGCGCTTCTCGGGCTGGCGGCTATCGCCGTGACCTCAAAATACTCGTGACCGTCAAGCAAAACGGCGAATCTCTGCCCCACCATACCCGTGGCGCCTACTATACATGCTCTGAATTTTTTCATGATTTTCATTCCTTCAAAGTTATTATTATACATTATATTCCATTCGATGCGTTTTGTCAAGTCTTTTATAATGTGCGATTTGTGGAAATATACAGTTTTACACGGCCGGTTATGTGCGCTTTTCACAAAATTACTTTATTTACACAAAAATATTTGAAAAAAGTCGAATCGTATGGTATAATGGTAAAAAATATAAAAGCGGAGGTATACCGTTATGAAAATGCGCGTAATTTATTTTTCCAAAAAGAAGAAAATGTCCGATCTGGCGCTTTATCTGTCGAAAAATTCAGATGAGTACAAGCCTGACACGATACCGCCGGATTATTCACTCGATAAAGAAAAACTGCTCGTACTCGGTATGTCGCAGCTTGCGAAACTGCCCGACGACGTTCGCCGTTTCTGCATGAACCTCGGCCCGGGCATAACTAAAAACGTGGCTCTGTTTACCGACAGAACGCCTGAAGAAGCTGCGGAATTCATCAAAACTCTGCGCGACACCGGCGCGAATGTGCTCGACGACGTGCTTTACTTCAAAAGCGAATTCCTGCCCTTCAAAGGCGCGTCCGACGAGGAGAAGAAGCAGGCTGACGAGTGGTTCGAAAAGATCCTCCCGAGGCTCAAATAAAGCCGCGTAAGCGGTGATTCATGGCGCCGCCGTTTACATGACTGACGTAACGAAAAAACCGGAGAAGCGTTTTACCGCTTCTCCGGTTCGGTTTATTTATACCGTATTATTTTTTCTTCTTTTTAAGAAGTATCACGACTACCGCGGCTACGGCGGCGGCAACGACTACGCCGATAACGATCCACAGCCATGTGAGGTTCGGTTTGTCGGCAGGTTTTACTGTCGGCTTGGTCTCGGCGGGTTTGTTTTCTTTCGTTTCCGCCGGTTTCGGCTCGGTGTCAGCCGGTTTGGTTTCGGCCGGTTTGGTTTCCTTCGGTTCGGTCACGGCGGGTTCGGTCTCTTCTTCAGCGACCATGGCGGTCAGTGACTTGAAGTAGAATACTTCGCCGTCTTCGCCCATGGCGTTCGGGTCGATTCTTATCGATCTGACCTGACCTTCCCAGTTGCCCTGGTCGTCGTCACGCATATCGATCTCGAGATCGGTCCATTCGGACGCCGCTTCAAATTCATACGTGATATGGTTGGCGGCAAGTTCACGGTTGACCTTCGTCGTATAGTAGATCTCGCCCGTGCAGTCGGATTCGGTCATATATCTTAAAACGAGTATGACGAATTTGTCGCCGTCGAAGAAGTTAGCCTTTGCCATCGGGATCGTGAAGAACGGGTCGCAGCTCGGTCCCTGTTCGTCGTCGACGACCGTGACTTTCATGCACTGACGTTCTTCGTCATATTCGACTGTGCAGTCGTTGTCGCCTTTGATCTTTGAGACGACCGCCGGATCGGAGAAGTCGAATACGAGTATCGATTCTCTGCCGTCGCCGGGAGCCGGTTCGGTCTCGGCGGGTTCAGTCTCGGTCGGGGTGGTGATGAGTTCGGTCGGCATAGTCTCGAGCTCTTCAGCCTCGCGGCTGACCGGGATCAGGCTCGTGCGATGGATCTCGCCGGGGAGTCCGGCGCCGTCGCCGTGCGTACCGATCCAGAGGCGGTCGGCAGCATAGTAGCAGCCGCTGATGGCGCCTACGCCGTCTTCAAGTTCGAATTCGGTAACTTTGGAAAGGTCCGCTTTGTTCAGTATGGTGATCGTGGAGCCGTAAGAGGATACGAACACGTATTCGCCCGCGGTGCTTATGCCGTAAGCTTCTTCAACTGCAACTTTTTCAAGGATGTTCTTGCCGTCTTTGTCTATCTTTACGACGTGGCTGCCCTTGGAGCCGCCCTTTTCAAGGAAGCAAAGATAGATATAACCGTCGGTGTCTACCGTGAGGTAGCCCGGGTCGTTCTGCGAACCGGTAAGCTCGTTGTAGTCGACTACGCCGTCAACGCCGAACTCGGTGTAGAGGTGCATATTCTCAACGTCCGTGACGTCGTAGCAGCGGATGGTGTCTTTGTCATAGCAGGTAGCTACGTATACGAGCACCTTGTCGCCTATCTTACGCGACGCAACGCCGTTTATACCGGTGTGGTCCGCGCCGAGGTTCTCGGTGATATAGGAGACTTGCTGCAGATATCCGTCTGCGTCGGGGTTCGGGTTGACGCAGGCGAGGGAGATGTACGGAGAGGCGGGCACGTCGTGCGTGATGCCTACGAACATATAGCCTCTGCAGTCGATGGCGATGCCCTTCGGATAGTTGGAGTTGGCGGTGACGCCGTCGTCATTTTCTATCTCGGGCAGATATTCGCCGATGCGTTCGCCGGTAACGGCGTCAAATTTCGTTACGTGACGGTAATTCTGAAGAAATCCGCCGTATACGTATTTGCCGTCGGGCGAAGCCGCGAAACCTCTCATCTGGAAGCCGCTTCCCTCTTCAAGGCCGTCAAGCGAAAGGAAGAGCTCAGTCGTCACGTTCTGAAATACGGTGTCGTCCACACCGGCAAAAGCAGGTACGGCGGCGACAAGCGCGAACAGAGCGCAAAGAACTATTGCTAAAATTTTCTTGATCATAATATCCTCCATATGATTTTTTTCGTATTATAGCACAACAAAAATGAAAAGTCAACACATTTTTAATTATTTAACATAATGCTTACCTCTCCGCTCCTGAATTTAAATATTTTGCCGTTTTTTTCGCATAAAAGGCTGAAATCGTCGCCGATACCGGCGTAAGAATACTCCTCGCCGTTTATAAAACAGGTCTTTCCTTCCAGATACGAGCGCTCTCTGTAATAGCCGATAAACGAAGTTTCGGGCAGTTTTTCATATACGGCGGCAAATTCCGATAAAACGGCGAGCGTTATTTTTTCATTATCCGCTTCGCCGTCGCCGTACAGGCCGCCCGCGATATCCGGCGCTTCTCTGCCCGGATCGACGGTATTTATGCCGATACCGAGCACCGCGAAACCTTCCGTCACGTTAGATTCGGTGAGTATTCCGCAGACTTTTTTACCGTCTTTATATATATCGTTCACCCATTTGATCTTGCAGTCGAAGCCGAGGCCGTTTATCGCGCGGCAGACGGCGACGGCGGCGGCGGGCGTTATCAGCGTCATATCGGCAAACTTCGGCCGGAGTATCAGGCTCATATACAATCCGCCTTCGGGCGAATAAAAGCTTTTGCCGTGCCTGCCTCTGCCGCCGGTCTGCATATCGGCGACTATGACCGTACCTTCCGGCGCGCCGTTTTGCGCCTCCCGTTTTGCCTCGTCGTTAGTCGAAACGAGCGTTTTATACCGTTTTATTTCATATTTCATACCGGTCACCTCTTTTATATTATATCACGTTTTTTTCTTATGTCAATTCCCGTTTTGCTATTGCAAATCGTAAAATTTTATGGTATCATTATAAAAAACGCATCAGGAGGCGGATATGAAGGATTTTTCAAACGGACTGCTCGCGGGTACGGACGCGCTCGGCAGAACTCTGCCGCATGACGGAGAATGCCCCGAAAGACGCAAGAACAGACAGGTAGGTTTATTCTATTTCTTATGGTGCGGCGAACACGGCCGCCACGCGCCGCTCGATATTTCAAAGATCGTCGCCGCGCATCCCGACGCAGGATATCATCCCGAATTATGGGGCAATATCGGGCAGATGCACCACTGGGGCGAGCCGTTTTACGGCTATTACTACTCCGACGACGAATGGGTAGTCAGAAAACATATGAAGCTTTTGATGGAAGCGGACGTCGATTTTCTGTTCTTTGATACCACCAACGCCGTGATCTACGAGAAAAACTCGAAGATCGTCCTTTCGGTGCTTCAGGAATATCACGATCAGGGCTTCAAGATACCGAAAATCATGTTCTACACGAACACTCAGTCGGGTAAGACCGTGCAGAAAATATACGAGGCGATATACAAGCCGAAATTCTGCCCCGACACGTGGTTTTACTACGACGGCAAACCTCTGATAATCGCGATAGAGGAAGAATGCTCGCCCGAGTGTAAAGAGTTCTTCAACATTCAGAAATCACAGTGGCCTAACGAGCCGGACAAGATCGGCGGCTGGCCTTGGATGGATTTCACAAGGCCTCAGAGAGTTTTCAAAAACGAAAAAGGCGAGGATCAGGTCATAAACGTCTCCGTCGCTCAGCATCCGCAGATACGTTTCGGCGACTCCGTGCTTTACGGAGAAACGACGAACCGCGGCAGAGCGTTCCACAACGGCGAAAACGATCACAGCGAAGGTTCGCTTCTCTACGGTTACAACTTTGCCGAACAGTTCGACCGCGCTATCGAGACCGACCCGCCCGTGGTTTTGGTCACCGGCTGGAACGAATGGATCGCCGGCCGCTGGCAGGGCATACCTGAACGCCCGATAATGTTCGTCGACTGCTGCAACTGCGAATACAGCCGCGACCTTGAAATGATGCGCGGCGGTTATTTCGACAACTATTTCATGCAGTTTATTTCATACGTCAGAAAATACAAGGGCTTCGCTCCGATACCGGCGCACGCCGAAGGCGAGATCTCCGCGTACGATCTGCCCGACGACGGAGCGTTTGAGCGCGATAACGAAGGATACGGCACGCATTACGTCAACAAGACCGGCAGAAACGCTATAGTTCAGATCGACGTCACGCATAAAAACGGAAAGATCTCGTTTACGGTCAAAGCGAAAGACGCGCTCAAAGGCAAAGACGAAGGCGATTTCATGGTACTGTTCATCAGAACGGAAAAAGGAACGTTCCTTGCTTCCGGTGAAAAACTGTATGCGCTCTCCGACGGTTTTGAACGCACGCCGGTCGCTGATATCGTACGGAAGACCGGCGAAAAAACCGTAACGTATGAGATACCGCTCGGCACATTAGGCGCGGAAAAAGATATACTTTTCAAAGCCGCGGACAGTACGGAAAAATATACGTCGGTCGAAGACTTCTACGATAAAGGCGACGTCGCCCCTCTCGGCAGACCTTGCTTTATATACAGGATGAAATAAACCGTTTCATAACAAAAAGGAGTTGTTTAAAACCTCGGCAAAAACCGGGGGATCAGCTCCTTTGTTTTCAAAAAAACTTTAGTAAACAACTTCCGCGTACGAATGCACCGGGTTTCTTCACCGGAGTTTTCGTGCGAAGCACCGCGGCGGGGTGCCCCCCACACGCCCGCCGCGAGATATTATTATGGCTCTCGGTGAAGAAACCCTTTGCGTACCTGCGCTTATTAAGTAAAAGAGTAATAAATCGGCAACCGCATTTTTATTCGTCTGCAAACATTTCTTTATACGCGTCAAGATTTTTTAAGACAGCATAATAGGGAAGTTCGAGCATATTTTTCAGATCCTCGGTTAAAGTCGTTGTTCCCGTGATACACATGTCGTTTGTGTCAAACGATACAAGGTTGAATAGCGGTGCGGTATATGTATATTTACCAGTTATTCCGTCGTATTCCCGTGCACATTTGAACGCCTCTTTAAAACATTCCTCTGCTTCTTCCGTTTTTTTATCGTCCGCACAGTGCTTTGCTTTTCTTAAATAAAGGTGTGCAAGACCGTACGCTTCGTCAAAATAGTTCCCATCCGGGAAAAAGAGCTTTGTCAGAGAGATCGCCGTGTCGAGCAGAACGGGTTGATCTTCGTCGAAACTGTACTGCCAGCATAAATAGCGCAGAAGATCACTGAGCATAGTATAAATATGACGCTGTTTTTCTCTCTTTTCTTCATCGCCTTCAAGGCAGTTCAGATATATCTCCTGTTTCAGCTTCAATATCGGTTTTATATCGGGAAATTTATCTACGTATGCAAGCGCTTCAGTTTTTCTGCCTGCATTACACAAACACTGGCATATTCCGTCTATTGAGTCGCATTTCACTTCATCGACGTTTGTTTGCTCAATTACAGTTTTGAATATACTTATCGCTTTTTCCCTCGCCGTAGCGAATTCTTCTCCGTTCAAACGGTCGGTGGCATCGCACCAAATATCCCAGCCGTACCTGTCAAGCCATTCCATATCGGACGGGAATTCCTTTACAGCCCGCTTTGATATTTCAAGTCTATCCTGTATATTGCCCGTTTTGAATGTCTCGTCGTATTGCTTCTGCAGCTCTTCAAGCCGCAATTTGTCGGCGGCCGCTGAAAAATCAAACAGTTCATCCGTCGTCACGCCGAAAAGCCGTGCGATAGGTACGATAAGTGATAAGTCGGGGCACGCCGCTCCCGTTTCCCATTTAGAAACAGTCTGATTTGACACGTTCAGTTTTTGTGCGACTTGCTCCTGTGTCATGCCGCGTCTCTGCCGCAGTTGTTTTATTTTTGCGCCTAATTCCATTTTATAATCCCTCTTTCGCATTATTGAAAGTAATAGCTCGGGGTTCTTTCTGATTCTTATTATAATAAATGAGTATGTAAAAGTCAATAACGCGGTTTTAGAGAAAAATCCGCATGACAAGCGGAAAACCCATTCGAGCAAAACCGTCAAGCGATGCATATTGAATTGTCATTTTCAATTTCCTGCGCCGCCCCTCGATTGAAGATTGAGGAACGGGGGGGAGGAAGAGGGTTTGGGAGATACGAGGGCGGGGTCTCCCAAGGGAGGCGCCTTGCGCCGAACAAAACGTCGCCGACGGCGACACCTTATAAGTTCGGCGTATCGCGCCGAATTTAGCTTGCGAAGCAAATTTAGCTATGCGGAGCATAATTTAGCTCGCCCGACGGGCGAATTTAGCTCGTCTCCATTCTCAATTCAAAAAGGCCGCGTGAGCAGCCTTTTCCTTATTCAATTATAAACTTTGCGAAGTATTCCGGCCGGTGAAAGTCCGGTTTTTCCGTACATATCGGCGAAAACGAGCCGTAATGCGGTATATCGCAATCGTCGCCGCATTTGTAGAAATTGCCGTAAAACACGTCGCCCTTCTCAAAATCGCAGTTTCCGTAAACCTTTTTTATGATATCGAGCCCGACTCTTACGGTCACAGACCATTCTTTTTCCGTCTTTTCCGCTTTTACCTCGGGATATTTGCCCGTTATCTCGTTTATCGGCGTTCTGCTGCCTCTGCCCTCTCCGTAAGCGGAAAGTATCGCGCCGTTTGAATTCATCTCGCAGTTGATATAGCCGCCCGGTTTATACGCGGCGAAAAATTCGAGGCAGCTGTCTTTATACACGGGATCGCCGTTATTCTTATAAATCGCTCTCGGGTTTGATTCTTTGACCGTGAGTTTTGCGTAAAAACCGTCGCCCGGCACGTATACCGCCTGCGCGTACGCTTCGGGACGGTACTCACCGCCCCAGACGTATTCGGATATAGGCGCTTTTTCGATCTTATCCCAGTTTACCGGCGCATTCACCGTTTTTACTCTGTATTCTTTCATTATCCGCATCATTCCATCACCACTCTGCCTCTCTGCGAGGTCGACATCACGGCTATATAGGTACTGCCCGCCGATACTGTGAGCGGAGTTTTGCCGTCGGCTTCGTACAGTTTGATCGGATATTCGCCGCCGGTCCTCGTCCACGATATCGGGATATAACTGCCGCCGTAAACGTAATATCCCGTGCCTTTGCCTGAGGCGCTTATATTCAGCTCGCCCGTCGCAGAGTTTATGACGCTCTGGTCGGCGAAGATTATCAGTATATTCGTAAACGTCAGCTGTTTGCCGGTCCCGGCGTCGATATGCTTGTCGCCGTACTGGAATCTCGAATATGAATTCGTAAGAGTCGAAAACGTAAAAGATACGTTCATATTCGCGGAAAACTGTATCGACAGTTTGGAGCAGTGCTTGCCGTCCGGCATTTCTCTGTTCTGTAAAACGTCAAGTATTCTGTACGGCACAACGGCTTTGTCTGTCTTGAGCTCTATACCGAGCGCCTGCGCGCGGAATTTGAGCCCCGAACCTTTTGCGAGTATGCTGTTTTCGGATCCGCGTTCCGCTATGAGCTGCGCGTTGCGCTCAAATCCCGGTTCGAGTTCGCCTACGATCGCGTCGAGCGCGGTTATTTCGCGCTTCGCTGCGAGTTCTTTGCCTGCCGCGGTAGATCCGGCGAGGGCTATCATCGCGTCGTGATTAGCCGCAAAATCGTAAAAATACGTTCTCGAGTCGATGACCGGTCCGACGTTATTTACGTTTGAAAGACTTGAATAAACTGCGAGCAGTCTCGTCATACCGCCTTCGACCGCGGCTTCGTAAACGATACCTGCTTCGGAAAGACCGTACTGCGGCGCGGCGAGGCGGTCGTTCTTTATAACTATCGCGACAGGACGCGAGCCCGACAGATCTTTTTCGATAAGTTCGCCCGTGAGCGGATCCGTATATTTTTCGGTCACGGGTATCTGTTCCGTTGCCGCTTCGGTGCCGGGTTCAGTCCGCGGTTCCGTCTCGGCTTCGGTCGTGGCCGTATATTTTTTAATTATACCGTTTATGTCGTTTATCGTATCGCACGAGCATAAAACGGCCGTGAGCGCGACCAAAAGCAGCGCGGTTATGATCTTCAACGTCTTTTTCTTCATCTTGTACATCCTTTCGTTATGGGCCGAACACGGTTTCGACGACTTTCTCCGCATACGGCGGCGAATACAGCCAGCGGTATATATGCGTTACGTCGGCTCCGGTGAAATACTTCAGCTCAGGACGGCGGCTTTTTTCGAGTGCGCCTACGACGACGAGCTTTACTTTCATCTTTTTGCTGTCCGTGTTCTTTATGTAAACGGCGACCTCGTCGCCCGGTTCCAGACCTTCTCTGTATTCTGAAAGCCCCGATAAATTCGGCATGAGCTCTATGAAAACTCCGTAAGGTTCCGTCCCGCGGACTATGCCCCTGACCGTCTGCCCCGGGTAAAAGCCGGCGGCGTTCTCTTCCCACGAGCCGAGAAGCTCTTTGAGCGTCACGAACATACGGAACGGCTCTCCTTCGATATTGCGTACGACGCACCTGAGAGCCATGGCGGTGCGCAGTCTGTCGGACGCGTGAGAAATGCGCGATACGGATATGCAGTCTATCGGCAGAAGCGCCGGTACACCGCAGCCGACGTCGACGAACGCTCCGAATTTCTCCGTATGCGTGACGCGGCACGGTATGACGTCCCCCGGCAAAAGATACGAAAGATATCCGTTGATACAGTCTTTCTGCGCTTCGGCTCTTGAAAGCAGCGCTTTTCTCTCGCCTCCGTGCGTTATTATATCCTTTACTTTAAAGCAAACGGGCTTGCCTACGCGCGTTATTACGGCGATATCCTTGACGGACGAGCCGTCGGGGCTGTATACCGCGTCTTCTTTCGGTATTATACCGAACATGTTTCCGAGCGCGACCGTGAGATTCAGATCGCGGTCACAGCAGATCACCGTGCTCTCGAGTATCTTGCCCGTTTCTTTCGCTAAACGAAGCCCCGCCTCGCTTCTTATGAATTCCGTATTTTCTCTCGTGCCGGAAAGGCATCCTTCCGGCGCAAAGCTGTTCTGCATATCGTGTTCCTCCGCTTTCGATAACTGATACATAGTATTAGCGGAGATGAAATTTTATGCAATACGCTTTATGCGAATATTATTATAGCTGAAAAATATGTGTTTTGTGCAGATAGTTTGAAAAATTTTTTGCAAAACACTTTATTTTTGCATTTATTTGTGATACAATAAGTCGAAAATACGAAAAAACCGGTTTTTTCGAGGTTTAACGGGATGATATTCAAGTCAGGATCTGCAATTCAAACGGAAATAATCGGCTCGGAGCTTGCAAAAAAGCTGAAGCCGGGCGATTTCGTCGCGCTTTACGGCGATCTCGGCGCGGGCAAGACGGCTTTCGTGCGCGGCGCCGTGTCCGTTCTCAATCCGCGCGCTCCCGTATGCAGTCCGACGTATTCGATAGTAAACTGCTACGGCGGCGATCCGAGGATATACCATTTCGATCTGTACCGCATCGAAGGCGAGGACGATCTTTATTCGACGGGATATTACGACTACGTTGAAGAGGGCGCGATAGTCTTCTGCGAGTGGTGCGAAAAAGTACCGTCCGCGATACCGGAGAATGCGATAAAAGTCACGATCAAAGGCGACGGAGATTCGGAAAGGGTGATAGAGATATGCTGATACTTGCAGTAGATACGACCGCCGGCGCCGCATCTTGCGCGCTTTGGAAAGACGGGTATTCTATCGCCGAGAGCTTCATAAATGCGAAAATAACGCACAGCGTGACGCTGATGCCGATGATAGAATCGATGTTTTCGTCGGTCGGCGCGGACATAGCCGACGTTGAAATGCTCGCGGCGACCGTCGGACCGGGTTCGTTCACCGGCGTTCGCATAGGCGCCTCGGTGATACTCGGGCTTGCCTGCGGCAGAAATATACCCTGCGTCGGCGTATCCACGCTCGACGTGCTCGCGCTGACGCTTGCCGACGTGCCGGGCGATTTCATAATATGCCCCGTAATGGACGCGAGACGCGGTCAGTTTTATAACGCTCTGTTCAGATCCGGTCACGCGCCGCAAAGGCTTACGGAAGACCGCGCCGTATCGGGCGAACAGATCGCCGAAGAGTTGAAAAAATACGGCCTGCCCGTTATGGCAAACGGCGACGGGTACAGAGTATTCGAACCTTTTTTGAAAGATATACCGTTATTAAAAACGCCGGATAAACTTATATATCAGTCCGCGTCGAAGGTCGCGGAGGCGGCGTATAATAAATATGAAGCCGCGGAAAATAAGAGCGTGTTCACCGATCTTAATTTCAAGCCGGTATATCTGCGCCCCTCTCAGGCGGAGAGGACATTAAAAGAAAAAAACGATCCGAAGGGAGAATAAACATGGAAAAGAAAATACTTGCGATAGCCTGCGATCACGGCGGTTATGAACTCAAAGAAGCGATCAAGGCGTACCTTGACGGAAAGAACATCGAATACGTCGATTTCGGCTGTAACGGCGAGTCGGTGCATTACCCCGAATACGCGCACAAAGCCTGCGCCGCGATACAGAGCGGTCAGTGCTGCCGCGGCATACTCGTCTGCGGCACGGGTGTCGGCATGAGCATGGCGGCGAACAAGCACAAGGGCATCCGCGCGGCTTGCTGTTCCGACACGTTCTCCGCACGCATGACACGCGCTCACAATAACGCGAACGTTCTCTGCCTCGGCGGCAGAGTAGTCGGCGCAGGTCTTGCGATCGACATGGTAGAGTTGTTTTTGAACACCGAATTCGAAGGCGGAAGACATCAGACAAGGATCGACATGATCTCTGAATTTGAAAACTGATATGCGTAAAAAACACCTCATCAATTATTTATTGTTAATTGTATTGTTTATATTCAGTTCATTGTTTTCATGTGATTCAAAACCGATCGATAATACGTCGACCGGTTTAAGCGAAACCGCTTTGGAAGGCACGATTGACGCAAAGCAGACCGGCATGGAATCGGATAAATGTGATCCTACGTCAGATAAGGTTTATATAGTAAGCAATTCTTTCGGAAATAAAAGCATCTCCGAATATCTTATAAGATCCGGCGAAACGGCTATCCCGACAGTCAATGAGCTGAAAGAACTCGGCGGCATGCTTGCCGTGCGCGACTACCCGTTTCCCTGCTCTGAGAAAACCGAATATTCTTACGCGAATTTAACGTTCCTCGGCCGTGAATATACAGATCTGACCTCTTTTGCAGATCATTGGTACGCCGATAATGAAGAAAACGCGTCCTTACTGAACAACAGCGACAATGAGTATTACCGCTGTTTCACGTCATTCAAGACTTATCAGGGCGTCGGCGGATCCGTCATGATCGATGAAGCTGTCGGCACAAAAGAAATAATTTCCTTCAGAGCCGACGCACGCGCGTTTCCGGAATACGCTTTAACGGGCGATCCCGCGACAGCGGAGACGGCTGCCGCATCTGCGATCGAAGCCGCAAAACTTCTCGGCAAAGAGACGGACGGTTATGCCGTGACCGTCGGGGAGCCGAATTACCTTTCCGGCGAAGACGGATACGCCGAATACCCCGTTTCATTCAAGAAAGCGTATAATGAAAATATCTCTGTCGGATATACGATAAACGTAACGAACGGCGGTTTTGTATCGGCTTATACCGCTTACAGCGCATGGTATAAAGACCGTCCGGATAATGAGACCGTCGGCGACGGCTTAAAGCAAACGGCAGACGCAGCGATCGAAAAATATTTGAACGAGGTTTTACCCGAAAACTCAAGTATCATCAAATCAGACGGCGGATTTTCAAGAATGTTCAGCCGTAACGGCGAGTTGACTTACTATAAATACGTCAGATTCGATGTAGAAGATTCCGCCGCGGATTGGAACGTTTATTTTGTGATTTTCACAAATGAAGAATAATTATTAAAAAGGAGATCAATATGTTTACCAAAACTCCCCCCATGGGCTGGAACTCGTGGAACACTTTCGCGGATAAGATCAGCGAAGATCTTATTCTGGAAACCGCCGACGCTATGATCGAACGCGGGCTCAAAGACGCCGGTTACGAGTATATCGTCATCGACGACTGCTGGTCGCTGCGCGAACGCGACGAAAACGGCGATATAGTCACCGACCCCGTAAAATTCCCGCACGGTATGAAATACTTAGCCGATAAGATCCACGAAAAGGGTCTCAAATTCGGTATGTACTCCTGCGCGGGAGTGAAGACCTGCGCCGGTTTCCCGTCGAGCTACCACAACGAATTCCGCGACGCGAAGCTTTTCGCTTCTTTCGGCATCGATTTTCTCAAATACGATTTCTGCAACGTACCGCAGGGTGCGAACGGTCCTCTGCTCTACCACACGATGAGCCTCGCGCTCAAAGAATCCGGCAGAGACATACTCTTCTCCGCCTGCAACTGGGGCGCCGATCACGTTGAAACGTGGATCAGATCGTGCGGCGCCGGTATGTACCGCTCGACCGGCGACATAATGGACAAGTACAATTCTTTCCGCGATATCGCGCTTTCGCAAAAAGACAAATACGCTTACGCCGGTATAGGCTGCTTTAACGATACGGATATGCTCATAGTCGGCATGAAAAACAAAGGCAACGTCGCGCTCGGCGGCTGTACCGATACCGAATACAAGACTCATTTCGCCGTATGGTGCTTCTGCGCTTCGCCTCTGATGATGGGCTGCGATCTGCGTAACGTCGACGAAACGTCGCTCGCACTTATGAAAAACAAAGGTCTGCTCCGCATAAATCAGGACGTCGAATGCAGAACGCCGTTCATCTGCGGCGACAACGGCAAAAACGGTCTGTGCTGGTTCAGGCATCTTTCAGATAACGAATACGCGCTTATGTTCGTCAACTACGGCGACAAGAACGCCGAGATCACGCTCGACCTCGATAAGATCGGTCTGTGGGACGGCTGCGGTCACGGCTTGAAGATCAAAGACGTGTTCACCGGCAAAACCGAAACGGTCTCACGCACTAAGACCAAACGCGTCGACGCGCACGACTGCGCGGTCTACGTCTGCAAGACCGTAGAGCTTTGAACTGTATCGGATGCGGCGCGGAGTTATCTAAAGACGAGATAGCTCTGCACAAAAAACTGATAAACAGAGGCGCGTCGGAGCATCTCTGCATCAACTGCCTTGCAAGGCGGCTCGACGTTACCGTCGCTCTGCTTGAAGAAAAGATAAAGCAGTTCCGCGCCGAAGGCTGTACTTTGTTTGAAGAGGTAAAAATGCGTTATTTAGGCGTTGATTACGGCGACGTGAGAACGGGTATCGCCGTCAGCGACGAGACGAACACTCTCGCCTGCGGCGTCGGCACGGTAAAAGAAGAATGGCCGCCGAAGCTCGCGAACAAAATAAAAGAATACGTTGCGGAATACGCGATAACCGATATAATTCTCGGCGATCCCGTCAATATGAACGGCACGAAAGGACCGCGATCCGAAAAAGCGCACGCCTTCGCGGATATCCTCAAAGAGACCTGCGACTGCAACGTGATCTTATACGATGAGCGTTTAACGACAGTCTCCGCTCATATGTATCTGTCGGAAAACAACGTCAGAGGCAAAAAGCGTAAAGACACAGTCGACAAACTCGCCGCGCAGATAATCCTGCAGGCGTACCTCGACTCGCGCAAAAAATAAAACGGTATCAAAAAAAGATCGGCTCGCTTAAAGCGGGCCGATTTTATATTTTTCCGCGCGGCCTCCCTCGATCTTTGATCGACGGGAGGGGTAAGGGGGTTTGGGGGTTGGCGCGATCTATCGCGCC
>JAEEJH010000001.1 GCA_016281775.1 Clostridiales bacterium
GTCATCAGGTTTACGACGTTGAAATGCTCGTAAACGTTATCAAGCATAAGCGTGAGGGAGCGCCCGTCGACTCACGGATGTTCAACCTTCCGTTCTCCGCTCCCGAGCCTGCATTTGACTGGAAAAGCCCGAAAACCAAATAAATATGCTCAACGCAAAACGAGGCGCTCGGTCACCGAACGCCTCGTTTGTTATTGTTTTTTGCCTCGCCCCGCGCCCCAAGAGATTTTTAATCGCTTGGGAGGGGAGTAAGGGGTTTGGGGATCAGTAGGGGTGGGAATCCCCAAGGGCGGCGTTAGCCGCACGGAAGTCGGCTTTGCCGACACCGTAATTTGCAATTCTCAATTTACAATTTTCAATTTGCAATTATCCCGTTCTTTACTCATACGGGCAAGGCTCGTACGTTCCCGTACTCGGCAACCCGTCCATACTCTCGTGGCCGTTTGATTTGAAAGCCGCGTCGCTTTTCATAAAGTTCTTATAAAAGTTCTTTTCGTAGCAGGCGGAAACGTCGCACCAGGTGACGTCGACGTTATATATGCCGGAATCGAGCTTGACCATATTCCACGCGTGGCCGTCGCCTCTGATTATGCCGTTTCTGTACGCGCAAAAGAGATTTGCTTTTTCGCACAGAAGCATATAAGCTGTTGCGTATCCCTCGCATACGGCTCTGCCGCCGACGAGCGCGCCGAAGGCGGTGAATTTATTTACGGCGTTGAGATCATACGTGACGTGTTCCGCAAGCACCGCGGCAAGATAGTAATACTTATCGTACGCCGTGAGCCCTTCGGGCATAAAACGCACGATCCGGTTTGCGATCGCGTCGAGCAGTTTTGCCGCGCGTTTTACCTCCGCCATCGTGGTTTTGCCCTCTCTTACCGTGTAATTCTGATCTTTGTAGGGATCGAAATACTGATCCGAGACCGTTTTCATAAACGTCACGACATCGTCTCCCACGAATTTGCCGCCTATCTCGGGATGCAGATCGAAATACGAAGCGAGATCAGGGTTGCACTGCGTCAACGCTTTAAAAACTCCGAAATAATCGTTTGTCAGATCGCCTTTATAATCGTCGGCTTTTATCGTGAAGCTCTCGAAATTTCTGCCGTATGAAACGACTTTATCGTACAGCGCGCGTTCGTTATTTGAAAGATCCGCTATATACCCGTTTGCGTCTCTGTCAAACGGATACGTCCTATCGGAATGGCGGTCGTCTTTCATGACTTTCAGCGCCGCTATGGCTTTACAGATCGAATCGTCTATGATTTCCGACGCCTCTTTTTCGATTTCGTCTTTGAACGTCTCTTTCGGAAGAGTATATCTGTATACCGCCGGAGTTTTTGAATACGGTATGCGATCGGCCGGTTTTTCCGTCACGGGAACGGTCTGCTCCTCCGTTTCAATATACTGCTCTTCCGTTTCAATATACTGCTCTTCCGTTTCACCGTACTGTTCTTCGGTTTCATAATACGGATCGTCTGTATAATGATACGGATCGTCGGTTTCTTTGCCTGACGGCTTCTCGGTGCCCTGAACGATCGTCAGTTCGTTGAAATCGAACGTTTCAAGCGCTTCGATCAGGCTGTCGACCAGCATATCGCACGAAGAAAGCGCGAATATCTGGAATATCACGAGAATCACCGCGACCGCGGCTGTGATCTTTTTTTTCATAAGTATTCCGCCTCAGAAATGTCTGCCGCCGCCCGAGAAGCTGCCGCCGCCCGACGAATGGTAGCCGCCGCTGTAATGGCTGCCGCCGCCGGACGAACTCGACGGAGGTATATAAGTCTTAGTGACCGTATCGTACAGGAACGTTATCGCCGTATCGCGCATAACGAAACTGTCTTTCACGACGTAGTCGTTCGCCATCACGGCGTAATTTACTTTTTTCATCGTTTTTACGGCTGAGCTCTGCTTTATGCCGCCGACGATTGCCGCGGGTATCAGCGCGAATATCGAGATCATAATGTAATCGCCCGCGTCGAGTACCGTAGGTATATTACCTTTTTCGTAAAGTATATCGAGAGTTTCGATATACGTCTTCATCGCGGTGAAATAATCGCCGCTTTTCATATACGGTTCTATTTTGTCGTCTATTTTGTTGACGTTTTCTTCGGTATAGTAATTTCTGCTCTCGCCTCTCGCGGCGCTCCACCAGTATCTGTCGTCGGGGTTCATATCGATGAACAGCACCGAACCGGAATACTCGTCGCCTTTGCCGTAGCCGTTGAACTGGTAAAAGTCAGCCGCGAACACGCCTTCCTGATTGGCTTTTTCGTCGATGCCGTACGTCGTTACGTCGGTGAATATCACGAAATCGAATTTGCCGTGCTTTGCGATCAGCTCGTTTATAAGCGTCGTAAGCTCGGCTTCTTCCGCGTCTGTGAAGATGTCCGCGTCGTCAACGACGCGCGGCAGGTTTTCGCCGTGGAAATCCGGGAACGGATTGATAACGGGATCGGGGTACCAGTCGGGAAGCATCGAGCCGGTTTCGAACATTCTGTAAAGGCAGTCGAGATAAGCGTCGGCGGCGTTGTAAAAGTCGCCCGAATTCAGCGCGGTCTGCACTTTGGCGTCGATCGCGTAAACGTTTCCGTCGGTCATATAGTCGCCGCATTCGCCGAAGCCTTCGTACCACCACGTCGTTCTGCCGCCGTTTTCGATCGCAAAGAACAGCGTGCCGGAAAAGTTGTCGCCGGTCCCGTAACCGTTATAGCGGTAGTAATTTCTCGCATATTCGATATTGCCTACGTCCGTTTTATTGACGTCGGTGAATATCAGCACGTCGTAACCGTAATTTTCGACTATCGCGTTTGCTTTCGCCTCCAGCCTCGCTTTCTGCTCGGCCGAAAACATATTGCCGTCGTCCGCGACGCGGGGCAGGTCTTCGCCGTGGAACGGAACGAAAGAATCGTCGTCGGCGACGTACCACGAAGGCAGATCCGACGCCGCGGCGCAGAGCGCGGCGGATAACGCGAATATTATCGTAACAAGTATCGCTAATACTTTTTTCATACCGTCACCACCTTATAAGCAGATACAGTATCAGCCAGACTATGGCGAGCGTTATAAGAAACGGAATGCGGAAAGCGCGTTTCTTTTTGCGCTTATCTATCGGCAGTTCGCCCACGAGTTTGCCGGTCTGCCCGTTCATGGCGAATCTGTAAAGCTCGCCGCCGTACGTAAGATTGAATATGTACGCGGGCAAAAATACGTATTTTACCGTCGGATCGTGAAGCGTCAACCCGTTGTTGCGCATGGTCGCCGCGTAGCCGCCGATCGCCGAGGCGAACTTGTCTGACGCGCTGTTCATCATACGCTGAGAAGCCGTCGGGCGGCTCTCGTCGGGGTCCTGATCGTATCTGTCGGCAAGAAAACCGGAAAGATACTGACCGTCAAACGGCACTATTTCGGAAAAATCGTACGGTTCGATGCTGTTCATCAGATCGTCGGGCATTTTTGCCGATCCGTCGACCGGCACACGCTCAAACGACATTTTGCCGTCGCATTCGATAAGATAATGCTTCGTCGTCGTATATCTGTAATTGCCGGACGTATAACTGCTCGTCGTCGTGCCGTCGAACGTCATTTTGCCGTCGAGCGTGCCGTCGAACAGCCACACGGGCACGTAAACGCCCTGCACCTGATCTATCTTGTGCTCGTCGAAGAAATTGTCCGGCAGAAGCTTTTTGCCCTTGCAGAATTCTCTTATCTTCTCTTTTATGCCGTCTTTGACTATCTTGAACGGGATGATGCCGTTCGGCTTCAGCGCGCCGCTCAGTTTTTCTGTTATGACGACTTCGTTGTTGCAGTACGGGCAGTGCGTGGCGGCGGTCGTGCCGTCGGTTATGATCTCGGCGCCGCACGATCTGCAGTTATACACCGTCATTTCCGGCAGCGTGTCTTTCAGCGCTTCGCGGTATTTCTTATCCCATTTGAATGAAGCTTCCGTATTGTTTTTGGCGTACTGTTCTATCGCGCCTATATCGTATTCGTTATTGCAGCTTTCGCAGGCGAGCTTGCCTGTCGTCGGTGAGAATTTCAGCGGCGCTCCGCATGAAGGGCATTTATACTGCTCCGTCTTTTCGGATTCCGGCTTATTTTCATCGTTCTGCACGTCGAATCTGAAGCCGCAGTAGGGGCAGAATTTATCGTCTTCGCCGACGTCGGCGTTACAGCCGGGACATTTTTTGATATCGCTCATATCGTTTCTCCGTTTCTCAGTTCTTTATGGTGAGTTCCGCTTCGACGGCGAAGAATTCGCCGCGCACGTACTCGGGTAAAACTCTGTCTGAACGCACGGTCACTTCACTGCCGCCGAACACGAACGTGAGTTTCTTGTTTTCTTTCCACGGCAGTTCGTATTTCGGCAGATGCGACCATGCGAGCATACCGCACCGTTTCACGGCCGCTTTTATGTTCTCAAGCACTTTCGCCGGGATACAGCGTTCGCTTTCGAGCGTTTCGCCGTCGGCAGATCTGACCGTACGTCTGACGGAGCACTTGCCGCTCTGATCCGAAATCAGTTCCGCGCGGATCATGCCGCCGTCTTCTTTCTTTTCTTCAAATCTTATCGCCGACATAGCGTACGGGTCGGGCAGATCGGCCTTTTCAGCTCTTAAAAATCTGTCGAACAGCCGCTCGATCTCGAACGCCGCTTCTCTTGTGATCACGGGGTTCTGATTTGAAGATATCTTGATCTTCTCGCCGTCTGCGTACTTTATATCTATCATTCCGCCGTAATCCTGCGGCAGACCGTGTGTGAACGTGTAGTGACCGTTATCACGGCAAAGTTCAAGTTCTTTTGTGAGCGCTGCGAGCGCGGGCATGCCGTTTTCTTTTATGAGCGCCCACTCGATACCGCAGCTGTCGTATCTCGAAGGATGCGTGCCGCTGCCGGTTACCTTGTAAACGAACGTGCCTTCGCCGGCGTTGACCGCGAAAAAGCCGAGATAACCTATGCTCCTTTTGCGTTCATCCTCCTCCGCTCCAGGGTCCGGCAGTACCGAAGATACGTCGAACAGCACAATATCGTCGGAATTTATGATGCCGGACGTGTTTTTGTAATAGCCTTCGTCCGTACCGCCGCACAGATGCGGATCGGTGCTTTTAGGGTGTGCCATATCTTGATCCTCCGCAGCGTTGATTCTTGTTTCCGATTTAATTATAACATATGTTATTGAAAAAAGCAATACCCGCGAAAAATTTATATTTTTAAAAATGTGAAAACTATGGACAAACGCCTGAAGATATGTTATAATCCCATACGGATATTAACGGATAATGCATAAAAGGGTAACGATGAAAAAATTACTGACTACGATTATCGCCGCGGCAATGATATTCTCTTTTCTGCCGGCCGCCGCCGGTGCGAAAAGCGGTAAATACGAAGTATTCGCCGACGGCGTAGAAAACGAACTTTTGACTAACGGCTCGTTTCGCGACAGCGTTGCGGTGAAGAATGCGACGGTACACGCGTATTTCGACGTCTATGGTATATACGTGACGTTTTCCGGGACCGCGTCTGAAATGACGGTCTGTTTCGGCAGTGAGAGCGTCATATGCGAAGCCGATTTTCTGCACAAGTTCGTCGACCTTTCGTCTTCTCCGACGGATTTCGTATCGGTATCGTTCGGCGAGGGAGCGGACGTAGCCGAGATCGCCGTATACGGCGAGAACATACCCGACGACGTGCAGAGGTGGGACAAGCCGTGCGAACACGCGGATCTTATGCTCTGCACCACGCACGCCGACGACGAGCAGTTGTTTTTTGCCGGAGTTCTGCCGTATTACGCCGGGGAGCGCGGCTTTGAAGTACAGGTCGTATATTTCACCGATCACGTCGACGAACCGCGGCGGCGGCACGAACTGCTCGACGGTCTTTGGACCGTAGGCGTACGCCATTACCCCGTTATCGGCATACTGCCGGACGAATATTCAAGAGATAAATATCCTGACGACGCCTGCGGCTGGGCGATCGAAAACGCGGCCAAGCACGGCATCGGCACAGACGATCTCGTAGCGTTTCAGACCGAGCAGATACGCAGGTTCAAACCGCTGATCGCCGTCTGTCACGATCTGCGCGGCGAGTACGGCCACGGTCAGCATATACTTAACGTAAGAACGTTTCTTGCGGCTGCCGAACAAAGCGCCGACCCGGGATTCTGCCCTGAAAGCGCCGAAGAATACGGCGTATGGGACGTACAGAAAATTTACGTTCATCTGTACGGTGAAAACGAGATAGTAATGGACTGGGACGTTCCGCTCGATTCGTTCGGCGGTCTTACGGCTTTTCAAGTGACGCAGAAAGGCTTCAAATGTCATTACTCGCAGCGCAATACGTGGTTTGCCGACTGGCTCTACGGCGCCGACCGCACGCAGACGAGCGCGAAAGATATCCGCGTCGACCCTTACAGCAGATCCGACTGCTGCTATTCCCCGTGCAATTACGGGCTTTACAGATCGACCGTCGGCGAAGACGTTATGAAAAACGATTTTGCCGAGAATATAGAAACTTATAAAGAAAAAGCCGAGCGTGAAGAGGCTGAACGGCAGCGGCTCGAAGAAGAATCGCGCCGCGCCGAATCCGAGAGCATAAGCCTCGCCGAAGAGAGCCTGCGGATATATGAATCCGAAAGCGTATCGGCGGCTGAAGAGAGCCTGCGGATATACGAGTCGATAAGTCTGTGGGAATACGAATCGGAGAGCCGCGCCGAATCAGAAGAAGACAGCCGGCTCGAATCCGAGGCGGAGAGCCTCGCTCAGGCGGCTGAAAGCAAAAAAGCCGCGATATCCGAAAGCAAACGCATCGCCGCCGAAACGCGTGAAAAAGAATTGACGTCGAACGTTTTCAAAACCGTCGCGATATCGGCGACGGTATCGCTCGCGGTACTTACTTTCATATTCATATATTTAAAGAAACGCCAGTATTAAGGGGGTAAACAGATGAAGAAATATGTAAAAACGGCGATAGCCTATTTGCTGTGTGCGCTCATGCCTCTGTCGCTGATCTCGTGCGCCGAAAAGCCGGAGGCTCTGACCGACGCGCCGACTGACAAACTGACCGATCCCGTGACCGAAGCCGCAACCGAAGAACCCGCGCAGACCGAAACGGAAGCGGCGACCGAGCCTCCCGCTCCGCCCGAGCCGGAAAAGGTACTGCTGTATCAGCTCGCGCCCGAGCCGAACAGCCTTATGATGAGCTACGTCATAGTCACTCCGAACAAAAAGATCGTCGTTTTTGACGGCGGCATCGACGGTACCGGTCTTGATGCGAAACCGTATCTGCAAAATGCGATACGCGCGATACTCGGGCTCGGTGAAAACGACTATTTCGAGGTCGAAGCGTGGTTCCTTTCTCACATCCACAGAGATCACTATTACGAGCTTACCAAGATGATGGCGGCGTATACCGCGGAATCCAATTACAAAATAAATAACTTTTATTTCGACTTTCCCGATATCGGCGTTGAATGGGACAGCGCGGCAGGGGCTTCCGATACGGATATGACGTACGTCGCCAAACTCAAAGCCTCGTTTGACAACTATTATTCCGTCGCCGGATTCACCGGCATCAAAGGCGCCGATATTCCCGAAGACAAATACCAAAAACCCGAAGGCGCGGAAAACTATTATTACGATCTGATAAACGGCGCGGTCATAAATGAAGAAAGCGTTGAAAAAGGTCTTACGATAACGGTCGACGGCGTTGATTTCAGAGTATTGATGACGTGGTGGAAAGAAGCGAGATACGTAAACAGCACCTCTGTCATAACGAGGATGACGTTCGGCGATCACAGCGTTCTGTTTCTGGGCGACGCGGCGTCGGATTCGGGCAAGCGCCTGCTTCAGCTGTACCCCGCGGAAGAGCTGAAGTCCGAATACGTCCAGATGGGACATCACGGTCAGGGCGGCCCCGATAAGGATTTCTACGACGCGATAGATACGAAAAACTCGATCCGCCTCTGGCCGACGCCGGTCTGGGTATGGAGCAATCATCAGACCTACAAGATAGGCGAAACGCGTTCGTGGCTCGATCTTCCGGTCGACGCAGCCGAATTCAAAAAACAGGGATATCTGAAGACCGGTAAAGACATAATTGCCGGCGTAACGCCCAGATATCCGAGCCAGGGCTTCAAGTTCGAAAAATGGACTCAAAAGGTCCTCGACTCCCAGCTCGTCGCCGCGTTTGAAAAATAATATCCCGTCAAACAAAGAACAGGCCGATTCAGATCAGCCTGTTCTTTTATTCTTTCCTGTTTAATAAGCCACGCCCTGCCACATCATCGCGTCTGCGACTTTGAGGAAGCCGGCTATGTTGGCGCCCGCTGCAAAGTTGCCTTCGAGACCGTAATCGGCGGCGGCTTTCGCTACGTTGCGGTAGATATTGACCATTATGTCTTTCAGCTTTGCGTCGACTTCTTCGAACGTCCATGACAGACGCATCGAGTTCTGCGACATCTCAAGCGCGGAGGTCGCTACGCCGCCGGCGTTGGCGGCTTTCGCCGGGCCGAACAGCAGACCGTTCGACTGGAATACCGCGATGGCTTCGGGGGTCGACGGCATATTCGCGCCTTCCGCGACGGCGATACAGCCGTTTGCGACGAGTTTTTTCGCGCTCTCTTCGTCGATCTCGTTCTGAGTTGCACACGGAAGCGCGATATCGCACTTGACGCCCCAGATGCCGGAGCATCCGGGAGTGAACGTCGCCGACGGAACTTCCTTCGGATATTCGCTGATACGTTTTCTCTCGACCTCTTTCAGTCTCTTTATGACCTTGAGATCGACCCCGGCGGGATCGAATATGAAGCCGGACGAGTCGCTCATCGCAACGACCTTGGCGCCGAGCTGAGTCGCTTTTTCAGCGGCGTATATCGCAACGTTGCCCGAACCGGAGATAACGACGGTCTTGCCCGCAAAATCCTTGCCTGCCGCGGCAAGCATCTCCTGCGTGAAGTAGCATAAACCGTAACCGGTCGCTTCTTTTCTTGCGAGCGATCCGCCGTAAGAAATGCTCTTACCGGTCAAAACGCCCGTGAATTCGTTTCTTATGCGTTTGTACTGACCGTACATATAACCGATCTCCCGCGCGCCGGTACCGATATCGCCGGCGGGTACGTCCGTATCCGCGCCGATATGTTTGCAGAGCTCGGTCATGAAGCTCTGGCAGAATCTCATCACTTCTCCGTCGCTTTTACCCTTCGGGTCGAAATCGGAGCCGCCCTTGCCGCCGCCTATGGGCAGGCCGGTGAGAGAATTTTTGAAGATCTGTTCAAATCCGAGGAATTTGATGACCGATGCGTTGACGGACGGATGAAGTCTGATACCGCCCTTATACGGACCGATCGCGGAATTGAACTGATAGCGGAAACCGCGGTTTACCTGCACGTTGCCTGCGTCGTCTACCCAGCTTACGCGGAAAATGATACCGCGTTCCGGCTCGACAAGACGGTCGATAACGCCGGCTTTTACTATGTCCGGGCGTCTCTCGACTACCGGCTCGAGCGATTCAAGCACCTCGCCGACAGCCTGCAGAAATTCGGGTTCGTTCGGGTTTCTTTTGCAAACGTCAGCGTAGACTTTTGCAAGATATTCGTTCTTGAATGTCATAATATTGCCTCCGTAAGTACGATTGGTATTGATTATATCACAATATATGCCATATTGCAATACAAAAACTGCATAATTTAAAAAAAATTAAAAAAATTTATCAAACGTCTTGCATTTTCGGTTTTTGTGTGATATACTTATACCGTTCATAAGCCGGCGTGCTTGCGGGCTTTGACGTATACGACAACGAAAACAGAATATTTGCCGGTGTGATGGAATTGGCAGGCTCGCCTGCGGGCTCAGACACGCGCCGGCTCTGACAGTCCCCCGGACTGTCATTCACTCCCGGCGCCCGGCTACGCCGCTCGCCTGCGGGCTCAGACACGCGCCGGCTCTGACAGTCCCCCGGACTGTCATTCACTCCCGGCGCCCGGCTACGCCGCGTGACAGACTCAAAATGTGAAAACTTAATATTTGCCGGTGTGTTGGAATTGGCAGACGAGGAGGACTCAAAATCCTTTGCCAGCGATGGCGTGCGGGTTCGACCCCCGCCACCGGCACCA
>JAEEJH010000083.1 GCA_016281775.1 Clostridiales bacterium
ACGTGAAACGGTATCCGACTCAGGATAAAGGAATTTGTATATAGAAGTTTTATTGCAAATAATCAGGCGCAGGTGCGCAAAGGGTTTCTTCACCGAGAACCATAATAATACCCCGCGGCCGGGTCCTCCCCATCCCGCGAACCCCCGAAAAAGCAAGGCTTTTTCGGGGAACCCCGGTCGACCGCGGCGCTGCGCGCAATACAGGTGAAGAAAACCGGCGCGTCCGAACGCGGAAGTTGTTTACTGCAGTTTTTTGAAAAACAAAGGAGTTGTTTTGCCCCGGTTTTTGCCGAGGTTGTAAAACAGCTCCTTTTATATATTTATCCTAAATCGTTCACACAGCCGACGAAAAGCGGCACTCCGCCGTTGACTACGGCGAACACGAACGGTCTGTCGAGCGTGAAATCGTATTCCTGAATACCAAAAACTTCACCCATACCATCTAATATCATGACCGTATATGCAGCGCCCTCAACGCCTTCTTTATCCGCTTTGAATCGCGCGGCGTGAACGGCTTCGCCGAGAAATACCGAATCGTCATCCGACAGAGCGGAGAAGTCGGCTTTGGTTATATCCATACAGTCGATAATGCCGAGCAGAGCCAGTTTTTCTTTTATGGATTCATTGTAATCTACGTCAAAATCGGGCATCCTTACAGTAACGTCATACGCTTTTCCGTCTGTTTTCCCGTTTATATATGAGACTATACCGGAGTTTATAACGTCCGAAACGCTTTTGTTCTTATCCGGTAAAAAGAACCACATCATGTTTCCGTCTGAAAGTTGCTCTGCGTATGCGGTAAAGCCGTCGCCTCTATATATATACGTATCTTTTACCGTCTTTTTGTTGAAAGTACAGTTTTCTTTGCCGTATATGCCGTTGAAAACGCCTGATTCCGTATCTTTATATTCAGCGTTCCATTTCGCTTTATAATATAGCGTCGATGCGAGTACGGCTCTGGTATCACGTTCTATGTCGAGTTCGTTTATACAGTCGTCAAGCAATCCGTTCGTTTGATCCGACAGCCACTGTTTGAGCGCGTTAACGTAATCTGCGTTGCCGAAATTACCGGTAAAGGTCGATGCATAATGATCGTCTTTAAGATAATTGACGCATTTTTCTTTTACGGGCAGATCGCTTGAGAGCCATATGGAGTTTGCGAGTACGGATCTGCCGTATTCGTCGTCTTTACTGTTATAGAGCCATATAAGCTTAGCCTGTTCGCGCAGCGTCTCAATGTCCGACATGCCTAAAACGTCGAGTATCTGCCGGCGCGAGTTGCCTTCGGTACATTCGGCTAAAAGCGCAAGCGCCATATAGATATTCACGGGCGACACTACGCCGCTTTCCGAGCCGTCGAGCAGATTCGACGTAAGTTTATCGAAAAATCCGTTAAGCGACGCGGCGGCTTTTCTGTAATTCTTTAAATTATCGTTATACGACGAGCCGTATACCGTAAACGCGGTAGCGGAGGTGTCGGCGAGGTTTACGAATTTAGCGGCGGTATAATTGCCGCTGACGCCGCTGAATGGTTCTACGGTCGTTTTTTCGGTCTGATCCGTCATACTGTCGGACGGTATTACAGGCAGATCACCGCCGAGTTTCAGCACGGCGAATACAGATGCGGCTATCATACATACCGCGAGAAGCGCGGCGACGGCAACGACCGTGAACCTTCTGACCGGCGCTTTGACCGCGGTCTTTTCTTTTTCGCCGCGGAATTCAAACGTTTTATTGAAAGAATGCTTTTCTTCGCTTTGTATAAGCGCGTCAAGCTCTTTATCCGAAATTTTCATTTTCTCTCTAACTCCTTTTTCAAAAGTTGTTTGGCTTTAAAAAGCCGCGATTTTACGGTACCCTGCGGCACGCCGAGAATTGCCGCCGCCTCCGCTTCTGTCATATCTTCAAAATAGATAAGCGTCAGAACGGTCTTATACTTATAGGGCAGGGAATTGACGGCGATATAAAGGTCTTCGTACGTCTGATCGTCCGCAGTTTTATCCGGCAGATTCTCAACGTATTCTTTGGAAAGTCCCGTTATCTCCGCTTCTTTTTTTCGCCTCATAGCTTTGTAAGTATTGCGAAAAGCGTTTAAGCACGTTTTATAAATAAACGAGAGCGTTTCATTTTGGCTGTGGCTTACAAAATCGCTTTTTAAAAGTTTTATGCACGTATCCTGAAACAGGTCGTCGGCGTCGGCTTCGTTTTTGCATAAGCTGTAGCAAAACTTTGACAGCGTGCCGCCGTGTTCATAAAGTATCGTTTCCAACCCGGTTTTCGTCATGACTTTCTCCTTGTTTTTTCGGATCCGCAAGTAAAACAACTTTTTTGGGCAAAAGGTTCATTTTTTCAGAAAATTTTCCCGAACCGTTGAGTTTTCTTCACCGAAGCAGTTTATAAAATCCGCGGGCGGACGCCCCCGCCCCCCGCCGCCCGCGCGCTGCCGCGCAAAGGATCGGTGAAGAAACAGCCGCAGAGAGCGTATCTGCGGCAGTTTTTTATTTCTTATCAAACCACGATCTGCGTTCGGTAGAGGTGCGCATCATCTCTTTCAGGCCTTCAGCGTCGCCATGCTCGATATAACCGCGCATACGTGAAAGCTGTGTTTCGAAAGCGTCGATCTCGTGAAGCAGCGCTTTTTTATTCAATAAAAACAGCTCGCTCCACATATCTTCGTTTATTCTGGCTATACGCGTCAGATCGCGGAAAGAGTCGCCCGTGTAATCGCAGAGCTTTTGATCGGCGTTCGCGTTCATCAGCGATACCGCTATGCAGTGCGTCAGCTGCGAGACGAAAGCGATCATCTCGTCGTGCTCTTCGGGTGAAAGCTCGCTTATCCTTGCAAAGCCGAGTATTTCGCCGAGACTGCGGCACAGATCGATACCGTCCGCGGTATTTTTATCAGTCGGCGTTACGATGTAGTTCGCGCCTTTGAATATCTTGTCGTCGCTGTTTTGCGCTCCGCTCACCTCGCGCCCCGCCATCGGGTGAGAAGCTATGAATTCAACGCCGTCCGGCAGCATAGACTGAATCCTATATACTATACAGCTCTTTACGCCGGTGACGTCGGTGACGAACGCGCCTTTTTTTATATATTTTCCGTATTCTTCTATCCATTTGATAAACACGTTCGGGTAAAGCGCGATTATTATAAGATCGGCTTCGCCTATAAGGGCCGGATCGGGTTTTGTCGTAGCGTACTCGACCATCTTCTCGGATAGCGCATAGTCGACCGTGCTCTGCGATCTGGTTATGCACTTGACGGTATAGCCCTGCCTTGTAAGCGACCGGGCGTAACTGCCGCCGAGCAGGCCGAGACCGACTATCAGTATTTTTTTATCGGGCGTCAGCTTCATATTTGACGTTCACCCCCAGTTTTTTAATATCGGTAAAGAAGTCCGGGTAGCTTTTGCTCACCGCCTCCGCTCCTTCGATTTTACCGCCGCAAAGCGTGAGAAGCACGGCGCACGCCATCACAATCCTGTGATCGTTGTGGCCGTCGATCGGCAAAGCCGGCTTTTTTATTTTCTGCTTTTTTATTTCGATCTCGTTATCGTACAGATCCGTTCTGATACCGAATTTTGAAAGCTCTGCTGCCATAGCCGCGCCTCTGTCGCTCTCTTTTATCTTCAGCCGCGCGGTGTTTATCAGCTTTACGCCGTTATAAGCCGCGCCGAGCGCCATTAAGACCGGCGCGAGATCCGGGCAGTCGGCGATATCGAGCTCTGCAAAACCGGATCTTATCGCTTTGAAATATTCTTTATAAACAGCGTCGCCCTGAACCGTATTCCCGTTCAGCCCCGTGACCGTGACGTCGCCGAGCATACCGAGCGCGTCAAGAAATGCGGCGTTGCTGCAGTCGCCTTCAACGGTACATTCGCGCGCTTTATAACCGCCGTTACGCTTTATCCGTATTGTCAGATCGTCCGGGCGGCTGACGGTTATTCCGAAACCGGTCATGACAGACGAAGTTATATCGACGTACGGCCGCGAATAAAACGGCGGCTCGATACGTATGCTCACGCTTTCCGCCATAAGAGGCGAGGCGAGCATCAGCCCGGTTATGAACTGGCTCGACACGGAGCCGTCGACCGTGATATCGTCGATCTCGAGTTTGCCTTTCAGTAAAAGCCCGTCCGTATTTTGTTCGAATACGACGCCGTTATCCCGGCAGAGTTTATCATATATCGAGAGAGGGCGGCTCATAAGAGTTTTTGAACCGTGAAAAGTGAAACCGCCGCCGAACGCAAGGCAGACCGGTATCATAAAGCGGAGCGTGCTTCCGCTCTCGCGGCAGAAAAGCTCGCCGCTTTGCGCGTTTTCGATCCCCTTTATATACGCCGTACCGTGTTCGAGCCTGACCTCGGCTCCGAGCGCTTTCACGCAGTCGAGCGTCGCCAGTACGTCTTCGCTTTGCGATACGCCGCGTATAACGCTTTGCCCTTCCGAAAGGGCGGCGCAGATGATCTGCCTGTGCGCAAAGCTCTTTGCGGGCGGCGCGGCTATAACGCCTTTCGGCGTGCATTTCGGTACCTTTACAGTCATCTATCCTCTCCGATAAGGTGATCTATCGCGGCGATATATCCGTCGAAGCCGAGCCCGGCGACCGTCTTTTCCGCGTATTTGCCTACGTAGCTTATCTGTCTGAAATCCTCGCGCGCCGATACGTCGGAGATATGCACCTCGACCGTTCTGATCCCGACGGCTTTGAGCGCGTCGAGTATCGCCACGCTCGTATGCGTGTACGCGGCGGGATTTATGACGATGCCGTCGAATTTCTTATACGCTTTCTGTATTTTCGTCACGATATCGCCCTCGTGATTCGACTGATACAGCTCGCACGACACGCCTTTTGCTTTGCAGTGATCTTTTATCATTTTCACAAGCTCTTTATACGTGTTTTTGCCGTATATATCGGGCTCCCGCACTCCGAGCATATTTATATTGGGACCGTTTATGACGAGTATTTTCATTTTGTAAGCTCCCCGTAAAGTTTTTCAGCCGCGTCTGAAAAGAAATCGGTATTGTTTTTTACAGTGATATCGGCTGTCGAGCGGTATATCCCTATGCGTTCTTTATAGCGTTTTTCGAGCAGAGCTCTGTTCTGCGTGAGAGGTCTCGACCTGTCGGGCTTTATCTTTGACACGTCGCGGTCGATAAAGCAGATAACGCTGTTTGCCGAAAGCGCGTCGACGTTTTCTTCACGCAGTACCGCGCCCCCTCCGGTCGAGATGACTGCGCCTCTGCACGATGCGGCGAGTTCTTTTATGACCTTCGTCTCTTCGTCCCTGAAAGCCGCTTCGCCGCGGGTATTTATAAAGTCGGCTATGTCGCCGATCTTCTTTTTCAGTTCTTTGTCGGTATCGAAAAACGGTCTTTTGAGCCTTTCGGCTGTCATTTTTCCTACCGTCGATTTGCCGCTTGCCGGCATACCGGTCAGCACGATATTTTCTTTTTCGGATCTTATCTCTTTATATATCCGCTCCGTTACGTCGGACCCGACCGGTTCGCCCAGAAACAGAGCCGCCGCCTCCATAGCCTGATATACGAGCATATAAAGCCCCGATACCGCGGGTATGCCGCGCTTTTTGCAGTCGAGCATCAGCTTTGTGCGAAGCGGATTGTATATCACGTCGATAACGCCCGACAAACTGTCAAAACGTCCGATATCTATCGCGCTTTCGCCTTCGTTCGGGTACATACCGCACGGAGTCGTGTTGATTATATAATCGGTCCTGAGCGTTACTGCTTCGTCATACGTCACCGTGCCCGGCAAACCGCTTCTGCTCGCAACGGTGATATTTGACGCGCCGAGATCGCGGCAGACGGCGACTGACGTCTTCGAGGTGCCGCCCGAGCCGAGTATCAGCACGTTTTTGCCGCGCATATCGAATCCTGCGCGTCTTATAAGTCCGGTCAGTCCGGCGTGATCGGTATTGTCGCCGTAAAGCCTGCCGTTTTTGTTTATTACGGTGTTTACCGCACCGATCTTTTTAGCGCGTTCGCTTATCCCGTACAGATACGGTATCACGGCGGTCTTGTACGGTATCGTAACGTTTATCGCCTTGAAATCCGCGGCGCGCATAAAGCCGTCGAGCTCTTCCTTATTCAAAGGACAGAGCTCGTATTCGTATCTGCCGAGCTTTTCGTGTATCTCTTTTGAATAGCTGTGCGGCAGTTTTTCGCCTATAAGCCCGTATTTCATCCGTTATCTCCAGGTGAAAAGAAGTCCGTGCCGAATCTCTCTGCGAGCATATCGTATACGGCGAAGGCGCATAACGAATCAACTACCGCGCGCGCTCTGTGTATCACCGCCGGATCGTGTCTGCCGGCTATACCGCGGCGGACGTTTTCTTTCGTTATGAAATCGACCGTATCCTGCTCTTTGCGAATCGACGGAGTCGGTTTCACCGCAGTGTTTATAACTATCGGCGCGCCGTTCGTTATGCCGCCGTTGCAGCCGCCGTTATTGTTCGTGATAAACGAAACTTTGCCGTCTTCGTATCTCATCCCGTCGTTTGCCTCGCTGCCGTACATAGAAGCGAACCCGAAGCCCGCGCCGAACGAAACGCCCTTTACCGCCGGAACGGAGAAGAGTATATGAGACAGAACGCTCTCGACGCTGTCGAAAAACGGCTCGCCGACGCCCGCCGGCACGCCCGTTATGACGGTCTGCAAAACTCCGCCGACGCTGTCTCCCTCGCCTGCGGCCAGAAGCGTTTTTTCGGTCATCAGCTTCTCGGCTTCGTCGGATAAAACGGGGTAGAGTTTATTTTCAAGCACGGCGATATCTTCATCAAGGTTTGCAAAATCCCGGTCGGATACGCCGCACAAAGACGAAATATGCGTGCCGATGCGGATATTTTTGCTTTTTAACGCGTCGTAAAGCACGGCGCACGCCGCGACGATCGGCGCAGTTACGCGCGCCGAAAAATGACCGCCGCCGCGATAGTCTTCAAAGCCGTGATATTTCATATACGCCGCGTAATCGGAATGCCCCGGCCTCGCCTTGCCGTATTCGTAATCGCCGCTTCTCACGTCGGTATTCGGTATGGTGATACACAGCGGCGTGCCGGTCGTTTTGCCGTTAAAAACTCCGCTCGCGATCATATATTCGTCCGGCTCGACGCGTTTTGTCGAGATATTGCCGTGCGGGCGGCGCATCAGAAGCGCCTTCTTTATGCTTTCGTCAGAAACGGGCATGCCCGGCGCGAGCCCGTCGAGCACCGCGCCGACGTACGGACCGTGGCTCTCGCCGAAGACCGTCAGCGTAACGGATGAACCGAACGTGTTTTTCATAAATCCTCTCCGTAATATGATATCATTTTACCGTATAATCCGTCGAGCGTCATCTTCGTCTCTTCATAAGTTCCGACTTCGTTTACCGTTATCGTTGTGATAACGCCCGAGGATCCTTTTTTATCGTGTTTTATCGCTTCAAAAGCCTTTTCCGTGTCAAAGGCGTGTGCGGTCGGCAGATCCAGTTTTTTCAATACCGGCAGCAGCCGCGCCCTTACTTTGTCCGAACACATAGGAAGCATACCTAGGCCGACGCATTCGCCGTGATAAAGCTCAGGCGAGGTCGCCGCCTCTATGCCGTGACCTATCGTGTGACCGAAATTCAGCACGCGGCGCAGACCCTTTTCCGTTTCGTCTGCTTCCACGACGGCTTTTTTGATAAGAAGCGAGTGCGTTATTATTTTGTCGACGTTACTCATCGGATCTTCCGCTTCAAAAAGCGAAAAAAGCTCTTCGTCAAAGGTCAGCGCCATTTTGACCGCCTCGGCAAATCCGTTCGAGATCTGTCTCTTCGGCAGCGTTTTTAAAACGTCGGCGTCGATAAGCACGCGCTTCGGCTGTTTGAAAGCGCCTATGATATTTTTTACTCCGCGGAAATCTATCGCGGTCTTGCCTCCGACAGACGAATCGACCATCGACAAAACGGTCGTAGGCACGTTATAGAAATCGATTCCGCGCATATACGTCGCCGCGGCAAAGCCGGCAAGATCGCCGCAAACGCCGCCTCCGACGGCGACGACGCAGTCGCCTCTGCCGAACCCGAGCGAAAGCATCTCCGACAGAATACGCTGATACTGTTCAAAGCATTTGCTC
>JAEEJH010000084.1 GCA_016281775.1 Clostridiales bacterium
GGCCGCGTCTGCCGTCTGCGTGTTCGCACCTTACATTTTGAGCCGGTTCACACGCCTGCCGTTTTACGCCGACGTCTCCGCGTTTATATCCGCGAACAGATTTTTGCTCTCGTCGAACGCATCGCCTTTTGACGCGGCGCCCGCCGTTATCGTCGTTTTGCTGACGCTTTTTGCCGCGTACCGGCGGTTTTGTAAAATAAAAACCAATAAAAAAAGACGTACGGCGGATCCCGGCGGGAAACCTGAATCCGGCTCATACGCCTATGATATTGCGTACTATCCACCATGCGATAAGGACGACCAGAAAAACGACGGCGGCTGGTTCACACCCGGTACCGAGCGTGCGCCTGCCCGTCTTTATATATATTACCGCCGATCTTATACTGACGTACAGTATGAACAGCACCTCCGCCGGCATCATATAGTTATACGAAAGCGCTTCGGCAAAATGAAGGTGCAAAAGCTCGTCAACGGCTCTCGTGTTGCCGCAGCCGGGGCACTTCAGCCCCGTGATCAGATTGAACAGACACGGTATGCCGAACCCGAAACGCTTATATAAGAAATAATACAAGCCGAGCAGCGCGGCGGCCGCCGCGCATATCACGGCGACGGTGACGATACGTTTTTTCATAAAAGCAAAAAAGAATCAAGGCTGCCTTTACAGGCAGCCCCGATAAAACCTTAAATCACGCCTGATCTGCGAGTTTGTTCATTTCGTTCTGAACAAGAGCCATCATAACTATCGGAATGCAGATAGCGAGGATTATGTAGAGAACTTTGTTATCCGTTACGGGAAGTCCTTTTGCCGTTCTTACTTCATTGAGGTTGTCTTCTGCGTTGATGGCGAAGAAGATGCCGCCGACGTAGACGAACATAAGGATGAACTGGATCACGGGGCTGAGGTCCGCAATGCTCTTGTGACCGGCATTGTAAAGCTCATTGATGGCTACCCAGTACCAGTACAGGCCGTAAATGCCGCAGGTGACTATGGTCAGAATGACGACTGTCGCAACTGATCTGTTTTTTAACATAGTAGTATATCTCCTTTTTAAGAATGCGTATATTATATCACATAATTTCCGTTCTGTCAACACTTATTTCAAATTTAAAACTTTTTTTTAAATATTTATAACGCTCTTGACTTTTTTTGCAAAATATGATATATTCAACACAGATGAATCTAACGGAGGAACAGAAAAATGAAACATATCAAAACCATAGAAACACGCAACCTTTGCGAGAGCGCAAAGAACGGCGGCTGCGGCGAATGCCAGACCTCATGCCAGTCTGCCTGCAAAACGAGCTGCGGCATAGCAAACCAGAAGTGCGAAAACAAAAAAGAAAGCAAATGATCGCATAAACAAACGATGCCGCATCAAGCGGCATTTTTTGCAGTCAAGAGGTTATTTATGATACACAGATTCAAATGCTGCGGATACAATATCGTTACCGACGTCAACTCGGGTTCCGTCCACGCGGTGGATGAGATCGCCTACGATATGATCGGCCTGTTTGAAGATAAAAGCAAAGACGGGGTCATAGCCGAAATATCGGCAATATATCCCGACGCTTCGAAAAGCGAGCTCGAAGAATGCTATGAGCAGATAGAATATCTGAAAGATTCCGGCAAGCTCTTCACGCCGGATACTTTCGAGCCGATCGCCGATACGCTCAAACAGAAGACTTCGGGCGTTATCAAGGCGCTTTGTCTGCACGTCGCCCACACCTGCAATCTCAACTGTTCTTACTGCTTTGCAAGTCAGGGCAAGTATCACGGCGAGCGCGCCGTGATGCCGTACGAGGTCGGCGTGCGGGCGCTCGATTTTCTCGTCGAGCATTCGGGAAACAGAAGAAATCTCGAGGTCGACTTTTTCGGCGGCGAGCCTTTGATGAATTTCGACGTCGTAAAGCGTCTCGTGGCGTACGCGAGAAGCATCGAAAAAGAAAAAAACAAGAATTTCCGCTTCACGCTGACGACCAACGGTATGCTTATCGACGACGACGTGATAGAATTCGCAAACCGCGAGTGCCACAACGTCGTGCTCAGTCTTGACGGACGTAAGGAGATACACGACAGGTTCCGCGTCGATTACGCCGGCAACGGCTCGTGGGAACGGATAGTTCCGAAATTCAAAAAGCTGGTCGAGGCGCGCGGCGGCAAAGGCTATTATATGCGCGGCACTTTCACTCACGCGAATCCCGATTTTTTAAACGATATCCGGACCATGCTCGATCTCGGTTTTACGGAGCTTTCGATGGAACCGGTCGTGTGCGCGCCGGACGATCCCTCGGCGCTCACCGAAGAAGACAAGCAGGTGATCTATGAGCAATACGAAAAACTCGCGGAGCTGATGATACGGCGCGATAAAGAAAACCGCCCGTTCACGTTCTACCACTATATGCTTGATCTTAAAGGCGGGCCGTGCATCTACAAACGCATTTCCGGCTGTGGATCGGGCACCGAATACATGGCGGTCACCCCGTGGGGCGATCTTTACCCTTGTCACCAGTTCGTCGGCGACGAGAAATTCAAGCTCGGCGATATCTATAACGGCGTGACAAATACCGGAACACAGAACGAATTCGCCTCGTGCAACCTCTACGCGCGCGAGGAATGCAGAAACTGTTTTGCTCGGCTTTACTGCTCGGGCGGATGCGCGGCGAACGCGTATCACGCGACGGGCTCGGTAAAGGGCGTTTATGAATACGGGTGCGATCTGTTCAGAAAACGCATCGAATGCGCTCTTGCGGTCGCGGTAGACCGCGCCTTACGTGAAGACGATGAAGACTCCGATATGTGATTTTGTGCGCGAATACGCCGCGAAAAGCACCGTGCGTATGCACGTACCGGGGCACGCAGGCAAAGGTCCGCTCGGTTTCGAAGCGTACGATCTGACGGAAGTCAAAGGCGCGGACGATCTGTTTCACGCGTCGGGAATAATAAGACAGAGCGAGCGAAACGCAAGCAGGATATTCGGCTGCCCTACGTATTACTCGACCGAAGGCAGTTCGCTCTGCATCCGCGCGATGCTCTCGCTTGCCTGCAGATACGCTTACAGCCGCGGTAAAGACCCGCTGATACTTGCGGGCAGAAACGCGCATAAGGCTTTTTTCTCCGCGGCGGCTCTGCTCGGTTTCGGCGTAAAGTATATTTATTCGGATACATATCTGAAATGCGCCGTAACGCCGAAAGATCTTATCGATTTCATAGAAAACAAAGGCGTGCCGACTGCTTTGTACGTCACCTCTCCCGACTACCTCGGGAATATAACGCCGCTGTCGGAGTTATCGCAGATCTGCCATAAATACGGCATATTGCTGATCGTCGACAACGCTCACGGGGCGTATCTTAAATTCGACTCTTCTCTTCACCATCCGACAGACGACGGTGCCGATCTCTGCTGCGATTCGGCGCACAAAACTCTGCCGGTGCTGACCGGCGGCGCGTATCTGCACGTATCACCGCGTCTGACGGACGTATTTAACGACGGCAACGTGAGAGAAGCTCTGTCGCTTTTCGCTTCGTCAAGCCCGTCTTATCTGATACTGCAGTCGCTCGACGCGGTGAACCCTTACTTAAAAAAAGGTTTTGCCGCCGATCTGAAGCGGACGGAAAAACGGGTACGCGAACTCAGACGGCGGATCGTCTCTCTCGGATATGAGTTATCGGGCGGCGAACCGCTGAAAACGGTGATAAAACCGAAGTCATACGGGTATACGGGAACTGCGTTGGCGGATATACTGCGCAAAGCGAATATCGAATGCGAATACGCCGATCCCGATCATCTCGTACTGATGCCGTCCGTCAACGCGGACGAAAGCGGATTTACCGCGCTTGAAAAGTTATTTTCCGGAATACCGAAAAGGCGCCCGATAAAAAAGGCTCCGCCCGTCATGGCCGCGCCTGCGGCGACGATGAGCGTACGCGCGGCGGCTCTTTTGCCCTCGGAAGAGGTGCCGGTCGGCGAATGTACCGGCAGAACGGCATCGTCGGTAACTGTCGGCTGTCCGCCCGCGGTGCCGATTGTCGTCGGCGGAGAGCTGATCGACGAGAGCGCCGTGAACGTGATGAAATACTACGGAATAAAGACTTGCCGGGTCTTAAAGATCACACCCGGATTCGACAACCTCGGATAAAAGGCGGAACGGAGATAATATATGAGAAAATTAAAGGTATTTCTGAGTTTTTTGCTCATGATCACCATGACCGTGAGCTTTTTGCCGTCTGTACAAGCAACCGCCGCCGAAGAGGTCCCGGTCCGTACAGTGATGATGTACTGCTGCGGCTCTGACCTTGAGAGCGACTCGGCGTTCGCGTCCGAGAACCTGAAACAGGCTATGCTCTCCGACTATAACGAGAACCTGAATTTCATAGTTATCACGGGCGGCGCGAGAAGATGGCGCCTCGGACAAGAATATCTGACCGGAGCGTCGGCGGTAAGCGCCGATTACAATCAGGTCTGGAAACTTACGGGCAAAAGTGAAAACGAATCGCACGGCAGAATGAAACTGCTCAAGGAGCGCGGACTGCCCGGATGTTCGAAATATCATATGTCGGATCCGGAGCTTTTGACCGCGTTTATAGATTACTGTTATCATAATTATCCCGCCGACGTCTACGATCTGATATTCTGGGATCACGGCGCAGGTCCGGTATACGGTCACAGTTACGACGACAATTCATATGATTATATGACTCTTCCGGAGACGGTCGGAGCGCTTGCCGACAGCACGTTTTATAAAAGCGGCAACAGATTCGGTTTTATCGATTTCGACCTCTGCCTTATGAGCAACGTGGAGATAATTGCGGCGATAAGCGAATTTACGGACGTACTGATCGCCTCGCCCGAAGAGGAGCCGGGCGCCGGGCAGCATTACACCGGCTGGCTGAACGCCGTAAAAGAAGATCCGTATATAGACGCCTATGACATAGGTATAAGGATCGTCGACGATTTCATCGACAAATATACGATCGAGCGCGACGGCTATCCGACGATATTGAGCGTTGTCAACGTAAAGAATTTCAAACAGCGCGTACTGCCTTACATCGGCGCAATAAGCGAACTGCTCGTCGAACAGGCGCTTACGCCAGACGCCGGCTGCGATCTGTTGTCCGTATACGACGAGATATATTCGATGCGCACCGTTACCGAATACGGCTCGACCGACTACGATCTTTTTGATATCGGTCAGTACGCCGCTATACTCGGATGTATACAAACGGAATTCGACGCGGCATATACGGAAACCGCGCCGGCGCCGAACAATCTTTATACGGAATGCTCCGTACGAATACTCGAGGCGCTTGCCGACCGTGACAACAGCGGTGACGACGTGATTTACTCGGGATACATAGACGTCGCCGATAAGGGATCTCCTTTTATGTACGCCTGCACGGCTGAAGGAGGCTTCGCATCGACGGATAACGACGATTACAACCGGATCGCCGGCATCAGCATTTTCTTCCCGTCGGACGTTCCCCGGAATTCTTACGAATATATCGATCAGATGACAGAGCTTTCCGCCGCGATGCCGGACGGCGAGCCGCGGTCGTTTATAAACGAACACATAAAAACGACGGCGTATTACGCTCTGATCACGGCGCTGCTCAGCTCCGCCGCTAAAGAAGCGAACGACGGCGTCACGAATATCACTTACGCTCAGTTGAAAAGCAAAATGACAAGCGACCGGATATGGGACCCTTATATTTCCGGTATCATCAGATATCTCGTCAGCTCCGGGGAGTTTGAGAACAACGACGCGGTCGAAACGTATCTGTCCGACGCGGTGTCGGATCAGGTCGCTATGTCGATCTCGCCCGATAAGACAGCGGCAAAACAGGTAAAAGACGCGTCGGGCGGTGTAGAAAGTTACCGTTTGACCGTATCTTCCGCTTCGCCGCATCTCATATCGAGCGTTCATTCCGCCGTAAAGATAAATCAGATCGGCAGCGATCTGGATACGAAAATGCTCTTATCATTCCGCGGCTACACGTATAAAGATATAAACAAACTGTTCAAGGATGGCTTCGTTCTCAACGCAAGCCGCTCGTTCGGAGAACGCGAATACGGCAAATACGTAAACGAATTTTCAGACGACGAGACTGCAGTAAGACAGCGGGCTTATACGGACAGCGATTACACAGCCTACCTGACGAAGACGGAATGCGCCCTGACGTATATCAACAGAGCAAACGGAACTCAGCAATTATCGTGGATGATTTATACGAATGACGAAAAGACCGAGGGCTACATTCCGGTGATCGTTATGGAGAAACGGATATACGAATACAACTATTACGTATATTTCAAACTTACAGGCGGCGAATGGAGGCTCTCGGGCTGGTCTAAAAACATCGCGCCGGAGGATGAGCGCGTATACGCGGCCGCGGACGAGATCTATACGGCGGGCGTGACGCTGACGTATGCTCCCGGATCCCTGATGACGGACTCGGTTTACAGAATAACGTCGCTTTTGCCTACGGCGGGTTTTCTCAGTATCGCAAACGTCAATGACGTGACCGGTATTACGCTCACCCCCGTAACGGAAGACGATATGACGGGCGGCGGCGTCGGCGCGGAATACTGTTGGCAGATATCAGATATATTCGGATTCGTTTACGATATCAAGTACGCGTTCTCAACAGCCGACGCGGCGGCGCAGACCGGAGATTTCATAACCGACCTTAGCGGCGCGGAAATAACCGTTGAAGAAACGGTATTTAACGGCGAAGCACAGCGTCCCGCGGTTACGGTACAGATAGGGCAGACAACGCTTGCCGAAGGCGTCGATTACAGAGTGTTATACGACGGCAGCGCAGGTCCGGGCGAGGCTCAGCTGATGATAATAGGCATGGGCGAATATTGCGGATATACAACCGTCACGTACGTTATAGCCGAGAATACCGCGCTGAAAGGCGACGTGAACGGCGACGGAGCGGTAAACGGCAAGGATCTCGTAAGACTTCGCAGATATCTCATCGAATTCGGCGACGACCCGTCTGAGGTGACGGTCGTGATCTTCCCGGGCGCCGACCTTAACGGCGACGGAGCAGTAAACGGCAAGGACCTCATAAGGCTGAGAAAACTTCTCGTCGCGGTGTGATCCGTAACGAAGCAAAAACCTCCGGGCAACCGGAGGTTTTATTATGCGTTTTGACCGCTCTTTTCCTCTTCTCCGCGCCCCCCTCGATGAAATCGAGGAAACGGGGGGGAGGCAGGGGGTTTGGGGGTTGTAAGGGTGGGGACCCCCAAGGCGGCGGGGTGCTGCACGGAACGCCGCCTTCGGCGACGCCTTGTTCTTACGCCGCTTGCGGTATATCGCGTCCGACGGGCGTATCGCTTTATGCGATATATTGCGCTGCGATGCGATATGTACTCGCTATGCCCGTATGCGATACGTTTGCTGACGCAAACGCTTTCAATTCTCAGCTCTCAACTCTCCGTTCAGTACCGTCACTCTGTCGGAAAGTTCTTTCGCCTCCTCTTCCGAATGCGTTATCATCAGCACGGTCTTGCCCTGCAGTTCTGTTTTGATAAGCTCCTTCATTTGCGAATACGTTTCGGCGTCGAGCTCGCGCAGAGGTTCGTCGAGAAAGAACACGTCGCCGCCGTAGCAGAGACAGCGGCAGAGGGCGAGTCTTCTCTTCATTCCGCCGGACAGCTCGTCAGGATATTTTTTTATGTGATCTGAAAGTCCTACCTTTGTCAGATATTCAAGAACGCGTTTTTTATCGGGGCAGACGGCGGTCATATTGTCGAGCGCCGTGACGTGCGGCAGAAGCCTGTTTTCCTGAAAGCAGAACGAATATCTGCCGCCGTCGGAATACACGGAACCTGAATCGGGCTTCTCAAGTCCCGCCGCTATCCGCATCAGCGTAGTTTTGCCGCAGCCGGATTTGCCCGTCAGGCAGACGAATTCGCCGTCTGCGACGGTGAGCGACACGTCCTGCAGCACTATGTTCTCACCGTACGATTTGAATATATGCTCAAGCCTCAGCATCTGCGCGCCTCCTTTTTTTGAAAACCGTTTTGAAAAGCGCCTCGAACGCCGCGCTGACGGCGATGACTGCGAGAGTTATCGCAAACGTTTTCGACGTTTCGAGATATATTTTCGATTCGTACAGATCGGCGCCGAGCCCGAACTGCGGGTTACAGATGACCTCGGCGGCCACGCCGGCTTTCCACGCCATACCTATGCCGACCGTCGCGGAGGTTGAGAAATACGGCATCGCTGACGGAATGAACAGTTTGAATATCCTGTTTTTTCGGCTCATGTTGAACGCTTTTGCCATTTCGAGCAGCTGTTTGTCTACCGAGGTGAAACCCGTATAGACGTTATGAGCCACGATAGGCACGACGATCAGCATGGTCGCGACCGCGGGGACCGTCTGCCGCGACAGCCATACGAGCAGTATTATTATGATGGACGCGACCGGCGTCGCTTTCATTACCGAGATAAGCGGTACGGTCAGCGCGTGACCGACCCTCGATACGTAAGACAGCGACGCGAGCGCGATACCGGCAAGCACGCCGCATAAGAAGCCCGCGCCGATACGCAGTACGGACGTTAGCAGCGAAATATAAAAGCCCGCGGTCTTCATCAGCGCGAAAAGTTCCGCGGCGGTCGACACGACCGACGGCAGAACTATTTCTTTATCCACTATCATCGCCGCCGCCTGCCATACGGCAAGCCAGAATACCGCGGCGAGGATATAAGGCAGTTTCTTTTTAAACTTCATTCTGTTCCACCTTCTGAAGCGTGAAGCAAAGCGCGAAATACTCGTTATACACGCTGTCTGCGTAGATCGAACCGCCGTGCGACTCGATTATGTCTTTACAAATGGAAAGCCCGAGGCCGGCGACCGAACGGCTCGTATCGGTGGTATACATCGGCTCGAATATACGGTCGAGCTGATCGCGTTTGACGCCTTTGCCGTCGTCCCGCACCGTGAACAGCACGTCGGGTCCGTTATCCTTCGCCGATACCGTGACCGTGATCGTATTTTTGCCGGAATGGCGCGCAGAATTCGTGACCGCGTTCATGAAAACCCGCTGAAGTTTCGCCGTATCGGCGTAGACGGTTATATTTTCACAGCCGCATTTTTCAAATTCAACAAAAAGGCCGTCTTTCCACATTTCCGTTCTTATGCCGTTTTCGGCGTCTGACAGTATCCTGCCGACCGTGACGAATTCTCTGTGCAGATTCAGTTCAAGATTGTGACTCAGATAATCGTCAAAACCGATGACCGTCTGCTGTATGACCTTGGCTTTTTCGTAAATCGTCGCAAGATACTTTTTTCTTCTCTCCTCCGACAGGTTCGGGTTCTGCAGAAATTCGGCGTAACCGAGCACGGACGTGAGCGGCGTTTTGATATCGTGTGATATCGAAGCTATGATCCTCGTCTGCGCGGCTTTTTCGTCGTCGAGCTTGGACATCAGCATCATATAACTGTTATACAGTTCGCCTATTTCGTCGTCTCTGTCGGTCTTTGCCGGTTTGCCCGTTTTGATCCGTTCATTGAGCCTTTTTACCGGCAGACTGACGGCCACGTTGAATATGAACGCGGCGGCGGCGACGGTCACGGCTATTATGACCGCCGTAAGTATTATCTTTACTGTAATATCCGGGCAAAGCGACCATACAGCCGCCGCGGCAGCCGCGGCGGCTGCCGACAGAGCCGCGGCGACAGCCGCCATTTTTAAATTGAGTTTCATATTCAGATTTGCGGGGGCGAAAATCTGTAACCCACGCCCCATACCGTTTTGATATACTTGCCTTCTATGTCTATTTTATTGCGCAGATTTTTTATGTTGACGGCTACCGTGCCTACGTCGCCGTATCCCTGCCCCCAGACGGCGTTGAATATCTGGTCGCGCGAAAGGACTTTGCCTTCGTTTTCCATAAGAAACTGCAGAAGCTGAAATTCGCGCGTCGACAGCGCAACGCGTTCGCCGTTCTTATACGCTTCGTACGTATCCTTGCGTATCTCTATCTCGCCCGAGCGCAGAACGTTCGACGAGGTCTGAACGCCGCTTCTGTTGTCTCTTCTTATATGCGCCTTGACGCGAGCCACGAGCTCGTCCAGAACGAACGGCTTGGCTATATAATCGTCGGCTCCCATACCGAGGCCGAGCAGCGTATCTATCGTTCTGTTTTTCGCCGATACGAATATGATCGGACACGGGACCGAATCGCGTATGCGCCGGCAGACCTCGAGCCCGTCAGTATTCGGCATCATTATATCGAGCAGTATCAGCGAATAAGTTCCGCCGACCGCGCGGCGAAGGGCCTCGTCTCCGTCGGAGACGATCTCCGTCTCAAAACCTTCGTCGGTAAGCGCGTCGGATATGAGCTCGGCTATCGAGCGGTCGTCGTCCGCTATAAGTATTTTAGACATATCTCACCTCATAAGATTATATTCACGTCGAACGTATTGCCGCATTTCGGGCATCTGACCGTATGTCTGCCCTGCTTTCTCGGCAGACGTAGAAACGTTTTGCAGTTTTTGCATTTGCGGTATCTGTATTTTCTGATATAGCGCACGCGGTTGAACTGACGGACGAAAAACTCTTTTATTTTTGTAATTATTTTCATAAAAACGGCGTTTTCTCTCGATCTTTTATCCCTTTTTCTTGAAAACGCGCGATAGATATAGAGTGCGATCAGCGCTGCGCTCAGAAAGAGGCATACGTAATATCCGACCGTCTGACGCATAAACCACGACGCTATGATCACGATGACGTTTAGTATTATAAGAAAGATACCGAGCTGATCGCCGCCGTATCTGCCGTACATAAAACGGGCAAGTTTTTCTCTGAATTTCATAACTACCTCCGATTATAATAATTATACATTACTATTGTGAAAAAATCAACACTCCTTCGCAAAAAAGATATTATTTCAACTCCTTGACATTCGCGCCGCGTTGTGTTAAGATATAAACAGATCCACAAGCGAGGTGTTTTATATGATATTCCAGTCCGTCAACGGAACAGAACGGCCCGTAAGACTGTGCGAGCAGACGCGGCTTTTCGCCGCCGAATCGCTCGGTCACAGATACGGGCTCGATACCGAAAAAGTCATGTCGGTCGGGATCGGCTCCGACGCTGTCTTTGGTCTTTCCGACATTGAAAAATACGATCTTGCGATAAAAACGATCGCCGAACAGGCGCCGATACGTATATGTGAAGGCGAAAAACTGAGCGGCGCGGCGACTCTCGGGCTCGGCATTCGCCATCTCGTACCGGCTACGTGCGGCGGCGAGCCGGTCTTTCCGAGCATAAGCCACCTGACCGTTGATTTCGAGTCGGTCCTGAAGCTCGGTACGGACGGTATAAGAGCGAAGGCGGAGAAGGCGTATCAAAAATACAAAAACACGAACAAGGAGCCTTTTGCAAAAAGCTGTCTGAACTGTCTTGACGCGTTTGAAACGTACCGTCAAAGATATCTTGACGCCTTGAAAAACAAACCGGGATATGAGGCGAATTACAAAAATCTGCAGAACGTACCGAAAAAGCCCGCCGGAAACTATTACGAAGCCGTGCAGAGCATCTGGTTCACGTTCTCTTTCCTGCGCCTCTGCGGCAACTGGCCGGGCATCGGAAGGCTCGATCTTTTGCTGAAGCCTTACCTTGAAAAAGATCTTTCCGAAGGCGTTCTCACGCTCGATCAGGCGCGGGAGATACTCGCTCACTTCTTCATCAAAGGCTGTGAGTGGATACGCGGCGGCGACTGCGGATCGGGCGACGCTCAGCATTATCAGAATATCGTCATATCCGGCGTTGGCGAAAACGGTGCGGATATAACGAACGACGTAACTTATCTGATCCTCGACATAATCGAAGAGACCGGCATAAGCGATTTTCCGACGACGGTAAGGATCAACAAAAACTCAAGCGAAAAACTGCTCAGGCGCGCCGCAGAGGTGATAAGATTCGGCGGCGGAGTCGTGGCGGTTTATAACGAAGACCTCATTCTGAAGTCGCTGACGTCTTACGGCTACGATAGAAACGAAGCCGTGAAGTTTGCAAACGACGGCTGCTGGGAGGTACAGATACCCGGCAAAACGTACTTTACTTATCACCCGTTTGATTCTCTGCAGATACTGCAGAAAACGACGCTCGACGGATACAAACGCGCCTTTGACAGCTTTGAATCGCTTTACGCGCGGTATATAAAGGATCTCGGCGATTATCTGAACGGTTTTTTATCCGATATGTGCGCCTGCTTCGACGGTAAGGACGAAGACGGAAACTGGATCAGAAAGCCGGTATTTCCCTGCACCGTCATCGCGCTTTTTGAGCAGGGATGTATCGAAAAAGGGCTTTCGTATCTCGAGCTCGGCCCCGTTTACAACGTTATCTCGCCGCATATCGGCGGGCTTGCCGATACGGTGGATTTTCTCTACGCGGTCAAAAAACTCGTCTTCGACGACAAAAAAGTCACGTTTGAAGAGTTGTTAAAAATACTTTCGGACAACTGGGAGGGTTATGAGCCGCTCCGTCAGTATGCGCTGAACAAATACGATTATTACGGCAACGACAACGACGAAGTCGACGGAATATGCGCCCGGCTTCTTTCCGACTTTGCGGATATCTGCGCCGGCCTTGACGGCAAGTGCGGTTATAATTTTCCCGGCGGCGTGAGCACGTTCGGACGTCAGCTCGAATGGTCGCCGCACCGCCTCGCTTGCGCTCACGGCAGACGCGCTCACGAAGTACTCGCCGCCAACGCGTCGCCGACGCCCGGCACGGATAAAACCGGCGCGACGGCGATAATACGCTCTTACTGCAAAAACGATCTTGCAAAGCTCCCGACGGGCGCGGCGCTCGACATCAAGCTTCTGCCTTCGTCGGTCAAAGGGGAGGACGGGATCGGCGCGATAGTATCCCTGATACGCGGTTTCGTAATGCTCGGCGGCTTTTTCATGCAGCCGGACGTGGTGGACGTTTCGGTCTTGCGCGACGCGCAGAAAAACCCCGAGAATTATCAGAACCTTTCGGTACGCGTTTCAGGCTGGAACGCGAGATTCGTTACGCTCAACAAAGAATGGCAGGATATGGTGATAGGTCAGAATGAATTCGGATGCGGCTGTTAAACTGACTGTAACGGAGATACAGCGTTACTGTATGCACGACGGACCGGGAGTGCGGACGGTCGTGTTCCTGAAGGGCTGTCCTCTGCGGTGTCTGTGGTGTCACAACCCGGAGGCGCAGGATCCCTCTCCGCAGTTGTTATTCTATAATAAAAAATGCGTCGGATGCGGTATGTGCCGTAAGTGCGAACGCGGCGTTCATTCGTTTGACGGCGGCGGCCACGTTATCGACAGACGCAAATGTACCGCCTGCGGCAAATGCGAAGCTCTCTGCCCCGCTTCGGCTCTGCAGATATCGGGCAAGCGGATGAGCGTATCGGATATAGTCGGGCTGTGTCTTCGTGACGCGGCGTTTTACGGCGATACGGGCGGCGTTACCCTCTCGGGCGGCGAGCCGCTTTTTCAGCCGGGCGCGGTCGCTCTTCTGCGCGAACTGAAAAAGGCGGGACTCGATACCGTGCTCGAAACGTGCGGATACGTTAAGCCGGATATGATAAAAAAGGCCGTGCCGCTGACCGACACGTTTTTATGGGATATAAAAGATACCGACGGCTTAAGGCATGAAAAATACACGGGCAAGCCGAACGGTCTGATCATCTCAAATCTCCGTCTCGCCGATTCGTATCACGCTAAGATCCGTCTGCGCTTTATTCTCATAAACGGAGTAAATACGGATATAAAGCATTACAAAGCATGCGCGGAGCTTTACCGCTCGTTATCAAACGCCGATACGCCGGAGATCATACCGTATCACGCCTACGGCGGCGTGAAATCGACGTTTTTAGGTTTGCCCGACAGCGAGCGCAGGGATTTCATCCCGACGGAAGAACAGATTAAAGAATTCAAAAAGTATTTATTTATGTGATTTTTCGGACGTAAAACGAGAATTTGATTTTTTTACGTCCGATTTTCGCGTTTTACCGCAACCTTATGTATGAAGGACGAAGGAGGTGACGGATTTGAACAGAGACGGCAAAAAACTCGAAGCGGCGCTGATAAGGCTGAAGACCGATAAAAACGCGCTTGCCGATATATACGATCTTATCGGAGGCGCGGTATATTTTACCGCGTACGGGATCCTCAACGATCACGGCGACGCCGAAGACGCGCTTCAGAACACGATGCTTTCGCTTATCGACGCGGCAGGCGCCTACCGCGGAGACGGAAAAGCCGCGCCGTTCATCCTCTCGATCTGCAAAAATCA
>JAEEJH010000085.1 GCA_016281775.1 Clostridiales bacterium
CTTTCGGCAGCGCTCCGAGACCTTTTATCGCGTCCGGATTGCCGCCGTCCATAAGTCTGTCGAAATTCGCCTTGAATTTAGCCGGATCCTGCTCGTAGTCGTGGCAGTCGTACATATCGCAGTAACCGGGAACGTGTACCCAGCCGCTCGTATCTATGACCGGACGGGTCGGGTCGAGCGCTTTTGTCATGTTGTAAACGTATTTGAGCAGTTCTCCGTCCTGGTTGCCCTGCGTTTCGTTGAACGGACACCAGCCGATGAGCGCCGGGTGGTTGAAATCGCGTTCCACCTCTTCGAGCCATTCTGATACAAAGCCTTTCCATGCTTCGGGCCTCGATATATCGAGCATCCAGTTCGCGTGTTCTCCCCAGACCATATAGCCGAGTTTGTCGGCGTGGTAAAGGAAGCGCGGTTCGAATATCTTCTGATGCAGTCTCGCGCCGTTGTAGCCGAGATCCATGCACATCGTGATATCGCGTTTAAGCGCCTCGTCGGTCGGCGCCGTGTAAATGCCGTCGGGGTAGAAGCCCTGATCGAGTATGAATCTGCCGAAGACCGATCTGCCGTTGAGATAGAATCTGTGATCGTGTACCGATACTTCGCGGATGCCGAAATAGCTGATCACTCTGTCTTCGCCGAGATAAAGGCCGAGATCGTAAAGGTTAGGCTTGCCGATATCCCAGAGCTTCGGCTCGTTTATTTTCAGAACAAGTTCCGTATATTCACCGGTCACAGTCGCGCTCGCGCAGGCGACCTCGCGGGGCGGATCGTACGCTTCCGCCGTGAGGCGTTTGCCGTAGGCGTTTTTCGTTTTTGCAACTATCCTGACGGTGCCGTCGGTCTTCGTATAGTATTTCGCCGATACGATATACGCATCCGGCACGGCTTCGAGCCAGACCGTCTGCCAGATGCCCGTGGTGCGCGTATACATACAGCCGTAAGAATGATATCTGCCGCTCTGTTTGCCGGCGGGCTGGTTGCCGCTTCTGTTATCGTCGATCGCTCTTATCGTTATATCGTTTTCGCCGTCTTCGAGATATTTCGTTATATCGACGGTAAACGAAATATAGCCGCCTATATGATTGCAGACGCTGACGCCGTTTACCCATACCGTCGTAAGATAGTCGCAGGCGCCTATGTGAAGCAAAGTCCTTTTGCCCTTGAAATTATCCGGCAGCGCGATCTTTTTCTTGTACCAAACGCAAGAGATAAAATCCTTGTCGCCTATGCCGGAAAGCTCGGATTCGACGCAGAAAGGAACGGTTATACTGCCGCTCAGGCTGTCGGCTTCAAACAGTTTTCTCTCTTCTCCGCTTTGCCCGGCGTCTTTTTCAAACTGCCATTCGCCGTTAAGATTAAGCCAGTTCTCGCGGGCAAACTGCGGGAACGGATGCTCGCTTCTCGGAATATTCATGATACGAACCTCGTTTTTTTATTCATTATACAGTGTTTTTTTCAAAATTTCAATATTAAACGGGAAAATTCTTTTATTCTTCTTGATTTTCCTATTGAAATGTGTTATAATTTTTCAAAATTGACCATGGGGGTACCGGAATGTATAAGATAGTTGAAAAACGGCCGCTTCACAAAAGCGTTGATTATATGAAAATATCGGCGCCGCAGATAGCGAAAAAAGCTCTGCCGGGACAGTTCGTCATAATACGCGCCGACGAATACGCTGAGAGGATACCTCTTACGATAGCAGAGACCGACGCGGAGGCGGGAACGGTCAGCGTTATATTTCAGAAGGTGGGCGCTTCTACGATGAAGCTCGGTCTTATGAAGGCGGGTTATTATCTGTCCGACGTCGTGGGTCCGCTCGGCAGACCGACCGAGACAGAGGGATATAAGAAAGTCGCGGTCATAGGCGGCGGCCTCGGCTGCGCGATCGCTTATCCGCAGGCGAAGGCTCTGCACGAAGCCGGAGCGCACGTCGACGTCATAGCCGGATTCAGAAACAAAGACCTCGTTATACTTGAGAAAGAACTCGGCGCGGTATGCGACGAAATGATAATAATGACGGACGACGGCAGCAACGGCAGAAAAGGCCTCGTTACCGACGCGCTGAAGCAGAAAATAGAAGAAGGCGCCGGATACGATCTCGTCATAGCGATAGGTCCTGTGATAATGATGAAATTCGTCGCGCTTCTTACGAAGCAGTACGGGATAAAAACGATAGTTTCGATGAACCCGATAATGATCGACGGCACGGGTATGTGCGGAGGCTGCCGCGTTACGGTCGGAGGCGAGATGAAATTCGCCTGCGTCGACGGACCGGACTTTGACGGTCACGAGGTCGATTTCGACGAGCTTATGAGGCGCAACCGCGCTTTCGCGGAAGAAGAAAAAAAGGCGCTCGACGATCATATATGTAAAATAGGTCTCGGAGGTATAAACTGATGCCGAATATGCAGCAAACGAAAACAAAAATGCCCGAGCTCGAGCCGGCGTACCGCGCCTCGTGCTTTGAAGAGGTGGCGGTCGGTTACTCCGAAGAAGACGCGGTGAATGAGGCTAAAAGGTGCCTCAACTGCAAAAACAGACCGTGCGTGTCGGGCTGTCCCGTCAACGTACGTATACCCGATTTCATCGCGGCGGTCGCAGAGGGCGATTTTGAACGCGGCTACGAGATAATCACCGTCACCAATTCCCTGCCCGCCGTCTGCGGCAGAGTCTGCCCGCAGGAATCGCAGTGCGAGGGCAAATGCGTGCGCGGCATAAAAGGCGAACCGGTCGGTATCGGCAGGCTCGAACGCTTCTGCGCCGACCGGCACAGAACGCACGGCGACGTGAAAAAAGAAAAAATCACGCCCGACAAAGAAAAAGTCGCGGTGGTCGGTTCAGGCCCCTCTTCTCTTACCTGCGCGGGCGATCTCTGCAAGCTCGGTTACGACGTGACCGTGTTCGAGGCGTTCCACACCGCGGGCGGCGTGCTCGTATACGGCATACCCGAATTCCGTCTGCCGAAGTCGATAGTTTCGTACGAGATAGACGGTTTGAAGGATATGGGCGTCAAATTCGTGCTCGACAGCGTTATAGGACGTATTATGACGGTCGACGAGCTTTTCGAAGAAGGCTTCAAAGCCGTATTCATAGGTACCGGCGCGGGTCTGCCCGGATTTCTCGGCATACCCGGCGAAAACGGCTGCGGAGTTTACTCGGCAAACGAATTTCTGACGCGCGTGAATCTTATGAAAGCGTATCTGCCCGAGTACGACACGCCGATCAAGAAAATGAAAAAAGTCGCCGTCGTGGGCGGAGGCAACGTCGCAATGGACGCGGCGAGATGCGCCAAGCGGCTCGGCGCGGAAGAGGTATATATCATATACCGCAGAAGCGAGGAAGAGATGCCGGCGAGAGCCGAAGAGATACATCACGCGAAAGAAGAAGGCGTGATATTCCGTCTGCTCAACAACCCGACCAAGATAAACACGGACGAACGCGGAAACGTAGTTTCGGCTACGGTCATAAAAATGGAGCTCGGCGAACCGGACGCGTCCGGCAGGCGCAGACCCGTTCCGATAGAAGGTTCGGAATACGATATAGAGCTCGACGCTGTCATAGTCGCGGTGGGAACTACGCCCAATCCGCTTATAAGAATGACGACTCCGGGTCTTGAAACGAACAGAAAAGGCTGTATCGTGACGAGCGACGGCGTGACGACGAGCCGCGAGGGCGTATTCGCAGGCGGCGACGCGGTCACCGGCGCGGCGACCGTCATACTCGCCATGGGCGCCGGCAAGCAGGCCGCTGAAAAGATCGACGAATATCTGAGTTCAAAAAGATGAAAAAAATACGTTTCGATACAAGAGACACAAAACCGAAGCTGTATAATCTGCTGATAATAACGGTCGCCGCCGTTACGGTATCGGCTCTTGCCGTTATCATAAATCCGGGCGGCAGCGCGGGTATCGTGTGCTGTATCACGGCGGTCTACTGCCTTGTCGCCGCCGGCGTACTGTTTTATTCGTTTCGCGAGCAGATGCGGTACAACCCGTATTCGTATAACACGATATTCTATTTCGGATTCGCCGTGTTCGCGCTGTTCGTCGTGGCGACTCATATCTATCTTGCGGTACGTATATTTTCTCAACCGGAGGTCTATACCGCTTCGGCGATAATTCATTCCCTTCTCAATTCGGCGAAAAACTATATGCTGTTCACCTCGCCGTTCGTTTTCGTTTTCTCCGCCGCTTTATGTATATCGAACGTATCGCTCATAATACACGAAGGATTCCGACCCGTTAACCTGCTCGGCATAATACTCTCCGCGCTGCTTGTGGCGGGCGACGTGTTTCTGTTTACCTACGATTACGCCGCTTCGGGCAGTCAGACCGAGGTCATGCTGCACGATCTTTTCGTCAATCTTTTCGCCGCGGTCTATCTGTACGTCGAATGTATGATAATCGGCACGATAGTCGCCGACGCGATAACGGCGCGCTACGAGCCCGATAAGGATATCGATATTATGATAATCCTCGGCTGCGGTCTGAATAAAGACGGCTCGCCCACGCCGCTTCTCCGGGGCAGAGTCATGCGCGCGATAAAGTTTTATAAGGATCAGAAGGAGCAGACGGGCAAGGAGCTGATATTCATAACGTCGGGCGGCAAAGGCTCGGACGAGCGCAATTCCGAAAGCGCGGCTATGAAATCGTGTCTGCTTGAAAACGGCATACCCGGATCGATCATAGTCGAAGAAGACCGGTCGACAACGACTTACGAGAACATGAAATTCTCGAAGGAAAAGATAGCGGAAATAAAACCGGACGCGAAGACAGCGTTTTCAACGACGAACTTCCACGTTTTCAGAAGCGGTTTTATGGCGCGGCGTTTTCACATCCGCGCGCAGGGCGTCGGAGCGGAAACGAAATGGTATTACTGGCCGAACGCCGCCGTACGCGAATTTGCGGGACTTCTGGTAAACCACCGCCTGAAACAGGCGATCATATTGTTGTCGATGGCGGCGTTTTACGTCGGTCTGACGTTACTTGCCTACAATTTATAAATAAAAATTCCGGCATGAACCGCAAATACGGTTCACGCCGTTTTTTGTTTTTGCGTGATTTATTTTTTCTCGACGAGCGCGGCTTCTTTCATCTCGATATTGCCTTCGTAGACGTTATATACCGGATTTTTTATGACTATCGTGTCTCCAATATCAACGCCTTTTTCGGGAAAAGCCTTCGGTTCTCCGCCCTCCCACAGGCCGAAGAGAAGGACGCTTGCGGTATCGTCTTCAACTCGGGCGTAATAAGGGTTGATAAACTCGACGACCTTTACGGTCACGGTGAAATTTTTGCCCTCTCCTTTTTTTTCGAGCCATTCCTGCACGGTCACGCTGCCGGAAAGACCGCCGCACGACGACGCGATAAACGCAAAGCCGACAAAAACGAAAAATATCAGAACCGCCGAAATGATCCTTTTCATGATTATCCTCCATCCGTATTATTCGGTACTCTGATTTTACCATATAAATCCTGATTTGTCAACAGGTCCGACGCGTATTTTCCGTTTTTTGCCGCCTGAACGGAGGATTTTTACATATTTATTAATTATCTATGATTTGTGCTATTTAGACAAAAAGTAATATGTTAATTCTTTTGATTTTGTCTTGACAAAACAAAAATACGGTGTATAATGGTTATTGCGGAAGTGCGGAAAGGGCAAAAAACGGACCGCTCTTTCGACAATACATCATAATAAATATCTCCGCAGAAGACGGAGATAAAAAAGAAGGAGAAAAAAAACATGAAAAAACTCTTAGTGGTATTGCTTGCTGCCGTACTTGTATTCTCGTTCGCAGCCTGCACATCGACGCCGGCGCCTCTCGCCGATACCGAACACGAACTGTGGGTGGCTCACGGACAGTTCCTGCTCGCCGACGGAACGGCCAACGGCTGGAACGGCAAAGACGCGTCGCTTTACGAAGCGTCCGCTCTCAAAGCCATCGCGCTTGACGACGTAAAAGCCATCAACGCGGACCTCTACACCGCTCTTTCCGGCAAGGAAATCAAGTACCTTTACACGATCGATCTGATCTTCGGTACCAACGACGCGGGCTGGGCGTCCAACTTCCTCAAGGACGGCGTCCTTTACAAAGCCAACGGTTCTTACTGCTTCAAGATCGCGCAGTGCACCTCCGAAGTAGACGGCGAAACGAAAGTCTACTCTGAAGCGCAGTGGATCTCCGACCCGAAGACCGCCAACGTTGAATCCCTTACTCCCACAACGGTATTCTATCCCGTATGGCAGGAAGCAGCTGACGAATACGGATTCACCTGGGCGAGCAACCCTGTCGTCATCGGCGGCGCGGGCCTTTACACTCTCGTTATAGCTCAGTACAAGAACGCTTCCGCGGCGGGTCAGCCCGGTTTCGGCGTAGGCCTTGTGCTTAAAGAAGCAAAAGAAGGCATCGCATACGAAGAGATCAAGACGTTCGTACCGGCCGATCATACGTACGGTATCGTAGGCAGCTTCGCAGCGAGCAACTGGGGCGAAGGCGCTGACATAGCGATGACCGCTGACGGCGATAAATGGGTCGGCGAAGTCGAACTCAAAGCCGGCGAAGAATTCAAAGTCAGAGCCGACGGCGCCTGGGACAACAGCTGGGGCGCGGCAGACGGCAGCAACTTCAAAGCCGAAGCGGACGGAACGTACGTCGTAACGTTGACGTTTGACGCATCCGGCAACGGCACCGCAACTTTCGCAGCAAAATAATTTCAATTCATAAAGGCAAGGGGGCTTTATATCCAAAAGCCTCCTTGCTTTAATAAAAATCACGGGGGACGCCTTTATGAGAACGGGAAAAGTGATATGCGCGGTACTGTGCGCGGTTTTTTTGCTTACTTTGCTTTCATGCAAGGGAAAGCTGCCGGAATTTGACGACTTTCAGGACGTATACGTCGACTCGCTCCCCGAAAACACAGAAGACGGGTTGACGCTTCACGCGTTCAACTGGACCTACGCACAGATAACGGCAAATCTCGAAAGCATAAAGAACGCGGGCTTCAAAAGCGTTCTTACGATGCCGGTACAGCAGCCGAAGAGCGGCGGCGCGTCGTGGTGGGCGTTCTACCAGCCGCTCAGCATGACCGTCGGCGACGGTTCGAGCCTCGGATCGAAAGAAGATCTGATAACGCTGTGCGCAAAAGCCGAAGAATTCGGCATAGCGATCCTCGCCGACATCGTAGCCAACCACATGGCGACGACCGACGCGGAAGACAAGGAACCGGACGGCACGCCGACGGTATCGCCTCAGGTCGAGGCGTACGAACCTGTTTTATACAACAACAGGAACGACGATACGGACGGCAACGGCGTGACCTTCCACCACAACAAAAACGCCGTCGGCTCGGGCGCCGAGACGCAGTATTACGCTTACGGCAATCTGCCCGACCTGAACACTGCAAATCCTTACGTACAGCAAAGGATACTGAGTTTACTCAAAGAATGTATCGACGTCGGGATCGACGGCTTCAGATTCGACGCCGCAAAACACATAGAAACGCCGTCTGACCCGAATTATCCGAGCGATTTCTGGGAAAACACGCTTGAAGAAGCCAAAAAATACTATAAACAGAAAACAGGTAAAGATCTTTACGTCTACGGCGAGATACTCAATTCTCCGTCGGGCAGAGGTCTTTCAGAATATACAAAATTCATGAGGATAACGGACGACGGCTTCGTCGCGCAGTTCAAGGGAGCATTCGCTTCCAAGGATCCGTTACAGATACTCAACGCGGAACTAAAAACGGGCGCCGCTTCGGAGCTGATCGCGTGGGTCGAGAGCCACGACGAATACGTGACGACGAACACGCATTATTCAAACGTCAGAATCGCAAAATACTGGTCTGTGATCGCCGCCAAAAAGGGACTCGGCGGCCTGTTCCTCGCCAGACCGACTGACGAGCTGACCGTCGGGCAGATCGGTTCTTACGGGTTCGAAAGCGAATATGTAGCCGTATCGAACCGCTTTCACAACAGATTTTACGACGCGGAGTCGTACGAGTCGGTCGACGGCACGTGTTACATAAATGAAAAAATAAAAGAAAACGATCAGGGCGCGCTGATACTCGATCTCGGCGCGGTAGATACGGAAAAGACCGTGACCGTCGCCGTACCGCATCTGCAGGACGGCAACTACTACGATTCTCTGACCGGGAACAAAGCCGTCGTTTCGGATCATAAAGCCTATATCAGATTCGAAGCCAACGGCATGGCGGTACTGACGCGCTCGAAGGATCTGCATCCGCGGCTCGACGTCTCCGACCGCGACTGCTCTTTCGTAGGCGGCAAGCAGATAACGGTGACCGTCAAAAACGCCGAGGAAGCTTATTACGGTTTCAACGGCGAGAGCGCGACGCAGCCGATCGACGGTCAGGCGGTGATAACGCTTAAGGATCACGTCAAAGACGGCGTGTGCATACTGAAAATACACCTTAAAAACGGCGAAAAAGTATACGACCGCACGTTCACTTATAAACAGGTCGAGCTTATCGGAGATAAGTTCAACGTAGTAAATCTCGACGGTAAATATCTTAACGGCGATTACGAGATTTATATCTGGAGCTGGTCGCCCGGCAAATGGAGCAAAAACTATACGGTGGAAAACGGCGTGATGCTCGTTGATACAGACGGCATGACGGGATTTCTTATAGGCGTATTCGAAAAAGGCTACGAGATCGCGGACGTAAACAACTGGGATCCGAACGTACTGAAACAGAGCACCGACATCAAGGGCGACACTCTCAAAGCGGGTTTTGTCGATATGACGGGATTTTGATAAGGAAATAATAAAATGAAAACTTTTAAAACTGTGATCAAACTGATCTGCGTTCTGCTCGCGGCGCTGTTCATACTCGGCGGCTGCGCGAACGCAAACGAAGGACCGGACGACGTGCCGATAAAGCTCTTACCGGCGGGCGACGTCATAAGCAAGTATTCAAAAGACGATAAAGATTACGCTTCTCTGCCCGAAGAGCCGACCAAAACCGTTCGTCTTCATTACAGAAGAAACGACGATACGACTAACGACAGAAGCTCGTATCAGCCGTGGAACGTCTGGGCGTGGGATATGACCAACGGCGGCAACGGCGCGGCGTACGAGTTCACCGGCTACGACGATTACGGCGTTTACGCAGATCTTGATCTGTCCGTCATAGCCGACGGCAAAGATATAAACAAACTCGGATTCATAGTACGTACCGACACGTGGAGCAAAGACCCGGACGGCGACCGTTCGATAGATATAAACGAAACGTCGCCGGGCGGATTGCAGAACGTTTACGTAAGGACCGCCGAGTCGACCGTGTTCGACACGCAGGAAAACGCCTGCAAATCGATCGTCAGTTACGCGATGCTGCGGAACTCCAAGACGATAAGCGTATATTTCAAACCGCTTTCCAACGATTTCCGCTCTTACGCGCCGAGATTCACGGTCAGCGTGAACGGCGACGATCAGGCGAAATTCACGATGGGAGAATACGACGCTTCACTCAAGAAAGTCGATCTGACTCTCAATAACGAGATTGATATTTCGGACGTGGTGACGGTCAGCTACCGTTTCGACCCCGCCTGGATAAACAAAGTAGAGCTTATGTTTACAAATTACTACGATACCGAAGAATTCGATCAGAAATACGCGTACGCGGGCGCCGATCTCGGCGTGACGTTTGATAACGAAGCTGCGGCGACGAAAACGACATTCAAGGTCTGGGCGCCGACGAGCACGAAAATGGCGCTCAACCTCTATAATACGGGCGACTATATGACCGAAAAAACGCCTTACGCGTCGTACGAGATGACAAAGGGCGATAAAGGCGTGTTCTCGTATACCGCAAACGAAGATCTTGACGGCAAATATTATACGTACACGGTAACGAATTCAAAGGGAACGAACGAAGTCGTCGACCCGTACGCGAAAAGCGCGGGAGTCAACGGCAGACGCGGTCTGATAGTCAACTTTACGAAGCTCAACGCTTCGATCTCCGGCTGGGCGTCCGACAAAATGCCTTTCAGCGGCAATAACGTCGACGCGGTGATCTATGAGATACACGTGCGCGATATGACGATAAGCCCGACCAGCGGTGTATCCGGGAAGAACCGCGGCAAATTCTCAGGCCTTGCCGAGACGGGTACGGTCTACACCGAAAACGGCACGACCGTTTCGACAGGTCTCGATCACATGAAAGAGCTCGGCGTGACGCACGTGCAGATACAGCCGTTTTACGATTACGCGACCGTAGACGAATCGTCGGTACCGGCGGAAATGTCCGAACAGAATTACAACTGGGGTTACGATCCGCTCAACTACAATGTTCTCGAGGGCAGTTATTCCACCGATCCGTACGACGGATACGTCAGGATAAAAGAATTCAAATCGATGGTGCTGGCGATGCACGAAGCCGGTATCTCTATCAATATGGACGTCGTTTACAACCACACGGGTCCTTCCGAAAATTCGAATCTGAATCTGCTCGTGCCGTACTACTATTACCGCACTAAAGCGAGCGGAACGTTTTACAACGGATCCGGCTGCGGCAACGAGCTCGCTTCCGAACGTTTCATGGTGAACAAGTTCGTCAGAGAATCCTGTAAGTTCTGGGTAGAAGAATATCATATCTCCGGATTCAGATTCGACCTTATGGGCCTTCTCGACAATCAGACTATGATCGACGTGTATAAAGACTGCTCGGCGATCTATCCGCACGTTATGGTCTACGGCGAACCGTGGGCGGGCGGTACGACGAAGCTCAAATCCGGCACGAGCGAAAACAAGCTCAAAGAACAGATGACCGTGCAGGATTCGCTTGCTCAGGATTATTTCTCCGGCTCGGGAGTTCTCGTCGGCGCGTTCAACGACGTTATAAGAAACGCCATACGCGGCGACAACAACCCCGGCAAAGGCTTCGTTCAGGGCGACACTTCAAACGCCTCGATAATCGCGATGTGCCTCGAGGGCAGATTCTCCAAGGGCACTGTCAAAGCGGAAGCGATAGATCCGAACCTCGTGATCAACTACGCGGCGTGCCACGACAACTACACTTTGTACGATCAGCTCGTACAGACTATGAATGAAGAACGTCTGCCCGTCGCGTACACTCAGGCGGAGGCGATCGTATTCCTCTCCGAAGGCGTGCCTTTCATCCAGGAGGGCGAGGATTTCATGAGAAGCAAGTATAACGAAACCGACGGCAAATACGACGGCAACTCGTATATCTCCGGCGACTTCGTAAACGTCATAGACTATTCTCTGAAAGTAAAAAATCTTACAACATTTGAAAAAGTAAAAGAACTTATAAAGGTCAGAAAAGAACAGGCGGCGCTCCGCCTCTCGTCGAGAAGCGAGATCAGGGAGCAGCTTACAGACGTCAAATTCGACGGCGGCATGATCAGATTCTCCGCGGGCGATCTGAAAGTCGCTCATACTGTAAGCGGCGGAACGCTCGAACTTGACGGCAGATACGAGATCGTATTCTCGAACGTACGCGATACGTACGGCGAAGTCGATTCCGCGATAACGCTTTCGGTCAACGAATCGGTCGTGCTCAAAAAGGTGAACTGAAATGTTCAAAAAGGGACAGGTCAGCACTGAAGTCGACAAAGGACCGTTTCTCTTCACTCTCATCGCGCTCACCGTCGGCGCGGCGGTGACGGTACTGCTGTTCGTGCTCGGCAAAGGCGACGCCCTCTCGATATTCGCGGGGATACTCGTCGGCATAGTGACTCTGTCGGCGGCGGCGGTGCTGTTCGCGCTTCTGACCGATAAGGCGTATATCGACGGCAACGTTCTTTATATGTCTTACATGTTCAGAAAAAGATCCGTTCCGATCGAAGAAATCGGCAAAATAACGCTTGAAAACGACGTTTATTCCGTGTACGACAAAAAAGGCGACAGGGTCGGCACGATAAACGCGAAACTGACGGCAATAGGCGACGTCATATTTGCGCTTGACAAACACGGCGTGAATTTCAAATAAAAATTATATTGTTTGGAGGACAATATGGCAAATCTAAAGCTTTCCCATATCTACAAGGTCTACGATAACGGGCACAAAGCAGTGAACGATTTTTCGATAGACATAGCTGACAGGGAATTCATCGTTTTTGTCGGGCCTTCCGGATGCGGTAAATCGACAACGCTCCGTATGATCGCCGGACTTGAAACGATAACGGCGGGAGATCTGTTTATCGGCGACACTCTCGTCAACGATATGGAACCGAAGGATCGCGATATCGCGATGGTGTTCCAGAGCTATGCTCTGTACCCGCACATGTCGGTGTATGAGAACATGGCTTTCGGCTTAAGAAACCGCAAGATGCCCGAAGCCGAGATAAAAGAACGGGTAATGAAAGCGGCTAAGATACTCGATATCGTCGATTACCTTGAACGCAAGCCGAAGCAGATGAGCGGCGGTCAGCGTCAGCGCGTCGCGCTCGGACGCGCGCTCGTACGCGACCCGAAGGTATTTCTGCTCGACGAACCGCTGTCGAACCTCGACGCGAAACTCCGCGCAACGATGCGCGCTGAGATCACGGCTCTGCATAAGAGCCTGAACACGACGTTCATCTACGTAACGCACGACCAGGTCGAAGCCATGACGATGGGCACGAGGATCGTCGTCATGAAGAACGGCTACGTTCAGCAGATCGACACGCCGATGAACCTCTACAATTCCCCGTACAACAAATTCGTCGCGGGATTTATCGGCACTCCGCAGATGAATTTCTTCAACGTCACTCTGAAAAGAAACGGCGATACGGTCAAGATCGCTTTCGCGGGCGACGACAGCATAACCGTTCCGTACGAGGTCGTATGCAAGATCGACGGCAATTACCTTGACGGCGAGAAGCCGGCGGTATTCGGTATCCGTCCCGAACACATCGATATCGACAGAGACGAAAGCGGCCTCAAATTCATCGTAACGAACGTCGAACGCCTCGGCAACGAAACGATCCTGTACGGCAAGCTCGGCGATCAGTCGGGCGAATTCACCGTAAAAGACGAGGGCAACTCGATAATCGTCAAGGTCATAGACCGTGACGACATAGCCGTCGGCGATATCGTCTACGCTCATCCGAAACTGAACAAGCTTCACTTCTTCGACGCCGAATCGGAAGTGACGCTCATACATAAAATACCGCTTTACAATACCGTTGAAGCGGTGATAAGCGGCGGCTCTATACGCGCTCTCGGGGCGGATACGACGCTGCCGCAGGCGTTCGGACAGGCTCCGTCAGGTCCCGTCGAGCTGATAGTACCGCCTCAGGCGATAGTGCCGGGGCAGGATTTCAGCCTCAGAGTCGCCCGCATCGAAAATGCAGACGGTCAGAGCCTCGCGTATCTGCAGAACGGCGACCGTTACCTGTTCGCTCTTGTCGGCGGCAACGTCAGAGAAGGCGACGAATACGGCTTCTCGATACTCTACGACAAGATAACGCTCAGAGCGAACGGCGAGGATATCGCGGTCCCGGTAAGCACCGAGGTATCTCTCGAAGGCCGCTTCTCGAAGAAAGAAACGCGCGAAGAAAAAGAGAGAGTGCTTCACTTCTTCTACAATATCGGCAGCTACACTATAGAAGCCGAAAAAGAAAACGGATATAAGATCAACTCTATCGACAAAGATCACTGCTACGATTACACGTATCGCTACGCGGTCGATATGGACAAGGTACGTATAGTGACGGACGGCGAACCCGGTCTCGACGTAAAGGTCCTCGAAAAGCTCGATTACATCAAAGTCTGCTACGCAAGAGTGCAGACGGAAGACGGTCAGACATTCCTTATCAAGATCGACCGGGATAATACCGGTTCACAGCTTCGCATAGCCTTCGACGGCGCGGACGTATCGGTATATTCGACAAGGATCGATATGAAGCTTTGCTGAAGATGAAAAAAGACGGCGAAAACGTTGATCTCGATCTCGAACCCAATTCGAAGCCGTATCTGCTCAAACGGATCATAGCCGACGGTTGCGATACCGTAATGATATTTCTGCTGTTCATGCTCGTATCGGCGCTGATATTCTTTTCTCCGCTCTCAAACGTTTATAACGAACATTACGAGAATTACAGGCGGATACAGAAAAGCGTAACGGAACAGTACGGAGGCGACGCGGCGGCGGTCAGCGAAGCGCTTAACGCCGACCGGTACTACCGCGACGAGTTGTTCGCGGCAAATCTGCATTCGTATCTTATGAAGCTGCTTGCCGGTTTTACAGCGGAGGCGGTAGTGCTGCTGATCGTTCCCCTGATCGCAAAGACGAGAGGTACGCCGGGCAAACTGCTCACGGGCGTGCTGCCGTTTCACGAGAAAAAGCAGACGAAAGCTTCGGTACCGGTCATTATCGCGAGATTCGCGTTCATCTTCATTATCGACAGCGCGTTCTTCTATCTGTTTACGGGTATATTCACGTTTCTGCTCATACCCGTGATCAGATTTATTGAGATGCTTCTGAACAAGAAAAACAAGACTGTTTGTGATGCCCTGACCGGCATTATGATCATAGAAAAATTGTCTTACGACGGAATTGATAAAATAACGGAGGAAAAATCATGAAAAGAATTATTGCATTAGTACTTGTCCTTATGTTCGCGGTCTCGCTTCTCACGGCCTGCGGCGGATCGGGCGACAAGATCATACGCGTATGGGTCGGTGAAGAATCGGTCGAGTTCTATCAGACCCTCTGCAACGAATACGTTGCCGCGCATCCCGATTTCGGTTTCACGGTCGAGGTCAAAGGCATGGATACGGGCGCGGTCGCCGGTACCATCTCGAACGACCCGACGGCGGCCGCCGATATCTATACGGTAGCGCACGACAACATAGGCAAGCTCGCTTCCACTAACTGCGCGAAGCCGATCAGCGACGAATCGCTTATCGCTCAGGTGCTTGCCGACAACCCCGAATCTTTCCAGAACGTCATTTATTCGACACTCAACGGCAACAAATATCTCTTCGGCGTACCGTATATCTCCCAGGCGCTGTTCCTGTACTACAACAAAGCGCTCGTAACGGAAGAACAGGCGGCGACGTTTGAAGGTCTGCGCGAAGCGGCGCAGGCGGCGGACACCAAAGCCGTCACCGTCACCGGCGACGACGGATACAACATGTCCTTTGCTCTGCTCGCGACGAAGGTCTCCGACCACAGCTCGTCCGTCAAGATCTATGAAGGCGCCGAATCCGTATCCGGCGGTTCCAAAGGCGTAAGCAACTGCCAGGGCGACGATACCGTGGCGATCATGAGATGGCTTCAGGATTACACCGAAGACCCGAACGGCTTCAAATGGGCTTCTCCCGACGGCTGGGACGCCGACCTCGATAAGAGCAACAAAGGCGCTCTCGCGGTCATAGGCGGCGCATGGCACTACAATACGGCGAAAGCCGCTCTCGGCGAGACCAATCTCGGCATCGCTCTGATACCCACGTTCACACTCACCGCAAAAGCGGTCGAAGGTCTTTCCGGCGTTGCCGCGGGCGACGTTTACAGAGGCGGCACGTTTGCAGACTGCAAGGTATTTATGATAAACGCCAACTCCTCGAAAGACAAATACGTCAAAGAGCAGGAGCTCATCAAATTCATGTCGGGCAAGGAAGCTCAGAACCGCTCGTATCTGGCGTGCCTCAACGTACCGGCTTACGTCGGCGCTTCCGAATTCATCAAGAAGTGCTATGAAGAAGGCAAAGTGACGGAAAGCCAGTTCAACCTCGCGGCAATGCAGGTAAGCATGGCCGAATGGGGCATACCGCAGCCGTTCATCACCGGCACTCTCAACTCATACTACTATTCGAAGAACGCTCCCTCCGTATTCCGCGCGATAATCGACAAGACCGCTTATCCGACGACGGGCGACACGATACTCTCCGAGACCTCCTCGACGGAAGGCATCCGCAAGGCTCTGTATCTTGCCGAATATCTGTGGATGCACGGCACTGTGCCGAAGGACTTCCCCGCTTCGTTCCCCACTCCCGCCTGACGATTCTGACGGTAACTCTGTTTTCGATTTAATTGGAGGAAAAAATGGGTACTGATTCAAAACTCGGCCGCAGTAATAAGCGGTCTGGCTTCTTTCGGAAGATCGGCAATTCTTTTTCCGAATTCGGAAAAAGATTCGTTGACGGTTCGATAGGTACCAAGCTGTCGCATTTCATATTCGGCGCGGGCAGCTTTTATCACGGGCAGATCATTAAAGGCCTGATATTCTTACTGATACAGGTCGGCATACTCGCCGTAATGATCTTCTGTCCGTCGATAAACAACACCCCGTACGGCTGGAAAGCGCTCGTTAACCTGTCGCTTAAAAACGTTTTCGAAGGCGGCGAATTCGATCCCTTGACGGGTGAGATGGCGGTCGGTTCCGACTGCAAACTGATGATCCTGTTCGGGTTCGTCACCATTGCGCTGATATTCATATACTTCATCGTCTGGAGCATCAACATCGCGTCCTCCTACAAGGCGGACAACGATAAAAAAGTCGGCAAAAAGCCGACCACGTTCAAAGACGACCTGAAAGAGCTCCTTGACGGCAAATTCCACGTGCTCATGCTCACACCGACGTGTATCGCGGCGACGGTATTCACTATACTGCCGACGATCTTCATGATCTCGCTCGCGTTCACGACGTACAATCAGCAGGATATGCACAATCTCGGCACGAATCTGTTCCACTGGAACGGATTTCAGAACTTCATATCCGTTTTCACGGGCGAAGGTTCTCTCGGTTTTGAGATAAAGAACAGATTTCTGCCGGTTCTCGGCTGGACTTTCATCTGGGCTATATTCGCTACGCTGACCTGCTATTTCGGCGGTATAATCCTGGCTCTGCTGATCAACAAAAAAGACCTCAAGGCAAAAAAACTGTTCCGCACGCTGTTCATTCTGACGATAGCCGTGCCGCAGTTCATTTCCCTGCTCGCGGTCAGAAACCTGCTCGGCGAATACGGCCCGATAAACTCTCTTCTGCAGAGCATCGGCTGGACGTCGGCTCCGATAGGCTTTCTCGGACTTAAGGCGACCGACAGCGAGATACTCGCCAAGATAATGGTCATAGTGATCAATATGTGGGTCGGTATACCGTACACGATGCTTATGACGTCGGGTATACTTATGAATATACCGTCCGACCTCTACGAAGCCGCAAGGGTCGACGGCGCGTCCACCCTGAAGATGTTCTTCAAGATCACGCTGCCTTACGTAATATTCGTAACAACGCCGTATCTCATTTCGAGCTTCGTCGGCAACATCAACTCGTTCAACACGATATACCTGCTGACCGGAGGCGGCCCCGCCTATCCCGGCTACCAGGCGGGCGGAACGGATCTGCTCGTCACGTGGCTGTATAAGGTCACGATAGACCAGGGCTCGTACAACACCGGCGCGGTCATCGGTATATTCACGTTCCTTATCACCGCTACGATAACGCTTATCACGTACAGGCGAAGCAAAGCGTACAATGAGGAGGATACTTTCCAATGATGAATGATATTTCTAAGAAAAAAGTCGCCAGTCAGTCGAGAAACCGGCGCATCAGCCTCGCTGTAACTTACACCGTGCTCGTGATACTTGCGATCGTCTGGCTCATACCGCTTCTCTGGATATTCCTCTCGGCGTTCCGCTGCGAATATCAGGCGGACGGAACATTCATAGGACGCGTAACGAGCAACTTCTTCCCCCGCGCGATCGGCTTTGAGAATTTCAGACTGCTGTTTACAAAGACTTATTACGGCGTAGACCGCGCGTTTCTGAAATGGATACTGAACACGCTTGTGATCGCGGTCATAGACTGCATAATCTCGACGTTCCTTGTTCTTTCGGTCGCTTACTGTATCGCAAAGCTGAAATTCAAGCTCCGCAAAGCGTTCATGAACATAACGATGATCCTCGGTCTCTTCCCCGGATTCATGAGCATGATCGCGATATACTTCCTGCTCAAGTCGATAGGACTTACGGGCAACCCGACGCACCCGGAATATTCGCTTGTCGGTCTCGTACTTGCGTACAGCGCGGGCGCCGGGCTCGGATTTCAGATCGCAAAGGGCTTCTTCGACGTCATACCGAACGCCCTCGTCGAGAGCGCGAAGCTTGACGGATGCACGAACTTCAAGGTCTTCTGGAAGATCATACTGCCGCTCGCAAAGCCGATAATCATTTATCAGGCGCTGATGAGCTTCACCGGTCCGTGGATGGACTTCATCTTCGCAAAGGTCATCATAGGCGCGGATAACGCGGCGTACTGGACGGTGTCGGTCGGGCTTTACTCGATGCTGTTCGGCACGCACCCCGATACGAACCTGTTCACACAGTTCGCCGCGGGCTGCGTAATAGTCGCCATACCGATAGTAACTCTGTTTATGTTCTTGCAGAAGTATTACGTCGAAGGCGTAACCGCCGGCGCGGTAAAAGGTTAATAATGATCGCAGGGCGTCCGTTCGGGCGCCCTGCGGCGATATTTGCCCTGTGGCAAATATCATCTCGCATCGCGCAAAGCGCGACATATCGCGGCGGCGTAAGCCGTCATATCGCATTCCGCATTTATGCGGAATATATCGCAATAATCAAAAACCGCCGCGAGGCGGTTTTTTGTAAACAATTTATGAACTTTGAAGAATAATGAACCTTTCGGCGTTCTCAAACGTCTTATTATACGAAATCTCACGAAAGGAGAAAACAAAAGAAGTGAAAAAGCAAATCAAGCTCGTTTCATTCGTCTTGCTGTTTGCCTTGTCGCTGTCGCTTTTCGTAAACGCTTCCGCTGTCACGCCTGACGTCGAACTTACCGAAACGGCTGATGCGGGAGAAACGGCGTTCACACCGCCCGCGATCGTCGGAGCGGAAGAAGCAAAAGAAAACGGCTATGTAGCAAGAATCAGAAGCGAAGAAACAAATCTGAATACGTTTGTATTTCAGAATGAAGACGGGACGCATACGATGCGCCTCTACGACTTCCCC
>JAEEJH010000086.1 GCA_016281775.1 Clostridiales bacterium
ACGAATATGACCGCTAAAGAAATTACTTTTTTCATATTGAAATCAGCTTTCTATTATACGTCTGCGGTCTTTCTGCAGCGTGTAAAGGCTGTAATATTTACCGCGCGCCGCAAGCAGCTGCTCGTGCGTGCCCTGCTCGATTATCTTTCCGTCGGACATCACTATGATATTATCAGCGTGCTGTATCGTCGAAAGACGGTGCGCGACTATGATCATCGTACCGATGTTCATCATACGCTCGAGTGAATCCTGAATGAGCTGTTCCGTCTCGGTGTCGATGTTCGCCGTAGCCTCGTCAAGTATCATTATTTTCGGCTTGTAAAGCACGGTACGTGCAAATGATATGAGCTGCCTCTGACCTGCCGAGAAGTTGTTGCCGAATTCTCTCACCTCGTGATCGAGACCGTCGTCGAGCTTGTCGATGAATTTATCGGCGTTGACGTATCTGCACGCTTCCATTATCTGATCGTCGGTAAGCGTTTCGTCGCGCAGCACGATATTGCTCTTTATCGTTCCGGAGAAGAGAAATACGTTCTGGAGCATCTGGCCGAACTGACGGCGCAGAGACGAGATCGTGTATTTTCTTATATCGACTCCGTCAAGCAGTATCCTGCCCTTCTGTATATCGTAGTTGCGGCAGAGAAGCGACAGTATGGTTGTCTTTCCTGAGCCGGTCGCGCCGACGAGAGCCACCGTTTGATCGGCTTTGACCTTGAAGCATACGTCTTTAAGGACCCAGTTTTCGTCTTTGTAGGCGAACCACACGTGATCGAATTCTATATCGCCTCTGACCTCGCCTATATCGACCGCTCCCTCGTCGTCCTTGACGCCTACGGGGATATCGAGTATAGTGAAGATCTTCTCGGACGACGCGAACGCCGACTGAAGCATATTGAACTGCTCGGCGAGCTGCTGTATCGGGTTGAAGAACTTCGAGATATACATGTAAAACGTTACGAGTATCTCGCTTGTTATCGCCGTGCCGAGAAACGTCGTATTTTTGATCGTGCCCGAAGCCGAGAGATAGAGCAGAACGAGCACGCTCGAGATATAGAGCATATACACGACCGGGCGGAAGATGCCGAAGACGAAGATCTGTTCGCCCTTAGCTTTGCCGAGGCCGGTGTTTTTGACGTCGAAATCGTGTTTTTTGGATTGCTGTTTGCCGAAGATCCTTATTATCTTCATACCGGAGAGGTTCTCGGAAAGAAACGTGTTTATATCCGTCGTTCTGTCCTTGACGCGTCTGTATGCGCGGCGGGAGAATTTTCTGAATATTACCGTGAAAAGGATAATGAACGGTATGAAGCACATGACCATGAGCGTCAGCTCAAGGTTTACCGCGAACATGGCGACGAGTATGCCGACGACTATCAGCGCGTTTTTGGTGAGATTCACCATGATGTGCGTGAACATCATCGATACGGCGTTCGTGTCGTTTGTGACTCTTGTCACGAGCTTGCCCGTGGGTATTTCCGAAAACTGCTGGTGCGAGAGTTTTTCGATATGCTCGAACGTGTCGAAACGTATTGCCGAAACGATCTTCTGACCGGTTTTCTGCATAAGTATCGACTGAGCGTACGTGCAGACGAGAGATACGATCAGAACTCCTGCATACGCGATTATCAGCGAAACGAGCTGATACATCTCAAAATCTTCTTTGATTATGCCGGTTATATTGCCGACGAGAAGCGGCGAGACGATCTCGTACGCTATAGAGAATATCATCAGACCGAATACGGCGGCGAATTCCTTTTTATAGGGCTTTGCGTATCCGAGGAGCCGTTTGATTATCTCGGAATCCTTCATATTGCGGTCGAAGCCGATCGCTTCTTTCTTGTCCTTCATCAGAACGTAGGCGATTATGAACGCGACCGCGAACGTGCTTATCGCCGCGCCTACTACGAGCAGAGGATAATATTCATGCATTGTCGCCGCCTCCTTCCTCGTCTTCGAGGCGTTGAAGCTCTACCGTTTTTCTGTACTCGCGGCACGTTTCGTAAAGCTCTTCATGGGTGCCGAAGCCGATGACCGTGCCGTCCTCTATCATCATTATTTTATCCATATCCTTGACCGTGCTGACGCGGTGGGCTATGAGTATCGTCGTTTTGCCTTTTCTGCCTGTTCTGAGCGATTCGAGTATTTTACGCTCGGTGCCGGTGTCGACCGCCGAGACCGAATCGTCCAAAACGAGGATCGGAGCGTTTTTCAGAAGCGCTCTCGCTATCGATATACGCTGCTTCTGACCGCCCGATACGGTCACGCCGCGCTCGCCGAGCACGGTCTTGTACCCGTCCGGAAAGGCGGTGATATCGCCGTGAACGTCCGACGCCTCCGCCGCTTCTGCCACGAGATCGTGAACGGCTTCATCCTGCGAGAAGGCTATGTTGTTTTCTATCGTATCGCTGAATAAGAAGTTGTCCTGCGGTACGTACGCGATATTTGACAGAAGCTCCTTGATCGGTATGGTGTTCACGTCGCGCCCGTCGATAAAGAGCATGCCGTCGTCGACGTTGTACGTTCTTAGGATCAGATCGGCGACGGTCGTTTTGCCGGAGCCGGTCTTGCCGATAATGCCGACGTGCTCGCCCGCTTTTATGTAAAACGATACGTTTGAAAGCGCGTCGATATCGGATTCGGGATATCTGAACGTGAGGTTGCGCATCTCTATCGAGCCTTCGACCGTGCCGATCGCGCTGACGTCGCCGCTGTCTTTCACGTCGGTCTCGGTGTCGAGCAGATTGCCGATACGCTTGAGCGAAGCCTTGCCGCGGGAGTGCATGTCTATAAGCTCCGATACCGCCATTATCGGCCAGATTATCGAGGTGAAATATCCGATGAATTCGACCATCAGACCGACGTCGAATATCTTTTCGTGAGCAAGATAACCGCCGTAGCCGAAGATTATGCAGAGCACCGACTCGACGAACAGCGTGACGAAGATACGCAGAAGCACCGCCGTGCGTACGAAGCTGACGTTAGCATCCTCGTTCTGGCGGTTGAGCTTCGAAAATTCTTTGAGCTCGGCTTTTTCACGTACGAACGCTTTTATTACGGATATGCCGGAGAAGCTCTCCTGCGCGTAGTCGGAAATGTTAGAGAACGCCTCCTGGCGCTTGTCCCATTTCTTCGTCATCTTCTTGCCGACGACCGTACCGATGGCGAACAGAAAGATCATCGGCAAAAGCGAAAGAAGCGTCAGAACGACGTTCATCCGCACCATTTTGAAAAGCGAAAGTCCGCCGAGAACGACCGCGTCCGCTACCATAAGAACGCCGTCGCCGAAGCATTCCTGTACGGTCTCGAGGTCGTTTGTGAAAAGCGACATCATACCGCCGACTTTGTTTTTGTTATAAAACTGCTGAGAAAGCTCCTTGCAGCGGTCGAACATACGGCTGCGCAGATTCGTCTCCATACGTATGGCGGAGCCGAAGAAGCATATACGCCATAAAAATCTGCCTACGATCAGAGCGAAAATGACGAGCAGGAGCGGTCTGCATATCTGATCGAGCAGAAAATTCATATCAAACGGGACTTCCGTACCGTCAGCGAGCGTGCCGATACCTTTGTTTATGCCGTTTACGGTGAGCTTGTAAAGCTCCGGCACTTTCAGCTGCAGCCAGTCGACCAGTACGAGTGATGCGATGCCGAGCAGAAGCATCGGCCCGTATTTAAGGTAATACCTGTTGATGTGTTTTCCGAATATCATTTATTCATCCTTTCGGTCCCCGTCGGACCCGTAAGACATTGTCTGTAAATCCTCTTTTTTGGAACTGTTCTTGTAAAAGCCGTGAGAATACGGATTTTTATTATCTTTGGGGGTCTCGTCCGAGTTGCCGAGACGTATCATACCGCCGATGAAATGTACGTAAAGCCGCACGAAAACAACGTAGAGAACGAATGCGCCGACGAACCACCAGATCGAAATACCGAATACGAAGTGGCAGATAAGCAGTATCCACGCCGGAATGCTCCATTCCCAGTGCAGTATGAGGCTCAGTAAAAAATAGAATAAGAATCTTAAAAATCTCATAATATCACCGCCGAATTACTCCCTATTATACTTATATTTCGTCAAAAGTCAATAGAAAACGGAAATAAAGCGTACGCGCCCGGCATAAAAACGGAAAAAATTTCAAAATTTCTCTTGACAAAACGCAGGATGTGTGTTATACTGCAACTGTACTAACCGATATAGTACAGTTAGGAAGGAGACGGAAATGTTTCAGATCGATCCATTATCGAAAATACCGATATACGAGCAGATAATAGATCAGCTCGAGCGGTTCGTCATATCGGGCGCGCTTTCATCAGGCGACCCTTTGCCGTCGGTGAGGAGCCTTTCGGTCAGCCTGAGGGCCAATCCGAATACGATACAGAAGGCTTATTCGGAGCTTGACTCACGCGGCGTCATACGTTCCGTACCCGGCAAAGGCTGCTTTGTCTGCGAGGGCGCCGCGGAGATACTGAAGAGCAGAGAAAAGAGCCGCCTTGAAGAGCTTACGCGGCTCTGTCTTGAATTGAAAGCGGCGGGAGTTACCGAAGAAGAGATGACGGCGGCGGTAAAAAAGGCTTTTGACAAACGGGAGGGAGAATAAAATGATAGAGATAAAAGAAATAACGAAAAAATTTACGGACAAAACGGCGATAGATAAACTGAGCTGTACGGTCAAAAACGGCTGTATATACGGTCTCGTCGGCGCAAACGGCTCGGGCAAATCGACGCTTCTGCGTACGGTCTGCGGCATCTACAAACCCGATTCGGGGCAGGTGCTGATAGACGGTGCGCCCGTCTGGGAAAACGCGGAGGCGAAAGCGAAGATCGCTTTCGTTTCCGACGAACCGTATTTTCCCGCCGGCGCGACGCTTACACGGATGATAAAGCTGTACGGCTCGCTTTTCCCGGATTTTGACCGCGAAAAATTCAAAAAACGCGCCTCGGCGTTTTCGCTCGATCTTAAAAAGCGCGTCAGCGCGTTTTCAAAAGGTATGAGAAGACAGGCGGCTACCGCGCTCGCGCTCTCGCACAAAGCCGATTATATGCTCTTTGACGAGACGTTCGACGGGCTCGATCCGATAGCGCGCGGCTACGTCAAAAATCTCATCTCCGAGGAGGTGCTCAGCCGCGGCGCGGCGGCGGTCATAACGTCGCACTCCTTACGCGAGCTTGAAGATACGTGCGATCAGCTCGCGCTGCTTCATAACGGAGGGCTCGTGCTCGAAAGCGATATCGCGGACCTTAAAACAACTAAATTCAAGGTGCAGATCGCGTTTCCGGACGAATACGGCGAGAGCCGTTTTGACGGTATCGAGGTGCTTCATTACGAAAAACACGGCGCGGTCTGCAATATGATAGTCCAGGGCGACAGAGAAGAGACAGAGAAGAAACTGAAGGCGCTCGGACCGCTTCTGCTCGACATACTGCCGCTTTCGCTTGAAGAAGTTTTCACATATGAAGCCGAGGCGCTCGGCTATACCTTTCCGACCGATGAAAAGGAGGAAACGAAATGAAAAAGATCATAAATAAAGGTCTGTACGCCGAAGGCCTGCGGCAGACTGCAACGCTGACCGCCGTCTTTTCAGCCGTGCTTGTATTCTTCCTCGCTGTCACGCTGACGTCGTCGAACGATTTGCGCAGCACAACCGTTACGGTAGAGGCGCAGACGCTTGCCGGCTGGTTCGCCGCCGCCGTCGTGACGGCGGTACCTGCCATGACGTTCAAACTTTTCTCGTTCTTATCAAGCAGAAGCAAATCGGATTTTTACCACAGCGTTCCGCATAAAAGAACGACCGTGTATTTCAGTTATTTCCTCGCGCTTGCTACTCAGTTCGCGGTAATGCTCGCGTCCGCGTCGGCGGCGATCATAATCATATTCCGCATATTCCGGTCAAGGCTGTATCTTACCGCTCCCGTGCCGGGTATCCTTGCGCGGTGGGCGGGCGAAGCGGCGGGAGTGAGAGGCACTTTCGGCAGCTCTTACTGCCCCGTCGCGCCGGTCATACTGATAATGGCGCTCGGCTTTTTCGCAGCTGCTCTGCTGTGCTGCGGCGCGGCGCTGATCGCGCGCTCGGCTTCCGGTACGGCTTTCAATTCCGTCGTGCTTTACGCCGTGATACTGTTCGTGCCGAGACTGCTTTTATCATTGTTTGCCAAAGCCGTGACTTCAACCGTTCCGAATGCCGCGTACGTCGATTTTTTGGAAAACGTACGGCTCAATATACCGGTCGGCAGCATCGTCAATATAGTAAGAACGCCGTTTGCGGTGCCTTCTCTGGAGTTTTATCCGATCCTTTATACGGCGGTCGTCGCGGTACTGTATATCGCCGCCGGCGCGCTGATATTCTGCAAAAAGAAAAGCGAATCGGCAGCCGATCCCGCGCCGTCAAAGGCTTTGCGCTTTATATACTCTGTACTCGTCTTCTGCTCGGTTTCGTTTTTCGTAACGGTAACTCTTACCGAAAATCTGCTTTTGAGGTCGAACAACAGAGGCGGTGATCTTACGCCGTCGATGTATTTCACGTTTTACGGTATTGCGCTGATCGCTTTTCTGATATACGTGATCGTAACGACGAAAAAATGGAGCGGTATCCTCCGCGCTCTGCCCGCGCTCGGCGTCGGCATACTGTTGAACGGTCTGCTTGCGCTGTCGCTCTGCTGCGTCGTTACGTCGGAGGTCAACTTCTCACCTGAGCCGGAACAGGTGCGGTGGATATCATATTACTCTCCGTCACGTAAAGACGACTACGGGAGTTACTTTTCAATGTCGTTAAACGACTATACGCTGCTTGACGGCGAAAAATACAGAATAACCGACAAAGAAGTCATCAAAGCGGTATGCGGCGGACTTTCCGAATTCGTCGATCGCTATAAAAACGGCGATTCGCTTGCCGTGTACGGTAAGTATCAGAAAAGATTCGTCATAAAGACGAAAACAGGTAAAAAAACGCGCGTCGTTTATCTTTCCGATAAAGAGATCGAAAAGATCGAGGCGGCTTTGCTCAAAGACGATGAATTCAGAAAAGATCTTACGACGCTGCCGGATTTCAATCCGCGCACGCTTGAAATAATGAACGCCGCCATAAGCGGAACGATGCCTTTCAACGCCGATATAGCGGATTCGCTGAAAGAAGAGATGAAGACCGTCGATCCGCAAGCGTTTTTCGAGGCGAATAAAAAATACGTCAACACGTCGACGTGGACTCTGTCGGTCGGTATACGGACGGGATCGGAGGAAAGCGGCGGAGCGTACCTGCAGATCCCGGTAACGCCGGAGCTTTTCCCGAAAACGTACGAACTTATCACGGGCAAAATGCCGGCGCCGAGCGCATACGCGCAGACGTTTGACGATTTTATCTACAACTACAAAGAAGAGTACGAAGATAACGGAACATATGATACGGAGATGAGCGTGAAGTGTCCTAACGGCAAATACGTAATGAATGCGGGAAGCAAAATAAAAGACGTCATGACGGCGGTCGAACGTCTCTGCCCCGGCAGGTACGCGCCGAAAGACGTCTGGTACACCCTTTGCATCGTCATTAAAGACAACGACGAAAACACTCCCGATATGCGTTTCGAATTCTGTATCGAAACAACGCTGACCGCGCAGCTCGAGCAAAGCCTTCAATCGCTCGGATTTGTGTTTACACCGAACCGCCCGGAGTGAAAATCAGTGAAATATAAGCCTCTGCCTGAAAAACAGAGGCTTTTTGCATGCAATTTTGCATATTCGTTAATAATTTTTTTATAATAAACTATTGACAATCCCCGCCAAACGTGCTATAATATCGCCGATTATGGATTCGGATAATCATTATTGTTTTCAAAACGGAAGGATAATCGGAATGGACCCTGACTTAAAAAACGCGAAGGATATCGCGGTGGGGCTCAATACTTCAAAAAAACTGATCAAGTCAGGCGGTGCCGCAAAGGTATTGCTCGGCTCTGACTGTTCGCCTTTCATACGTGAAGAGATCGTCACGCTCGCCGCCGAACACGGCGTACCGGTCGACGAAACGTTCACTATGTCGGAACTGGGCGAACGCTGCGGCATTGACGTCGGATGCGCCGTGTGCGTGCTCCGCGCCGCAAATAACGATACCTGATCTCAGAAGCGTTTCCGGGCTTTTGAGTTAAGTATAAACATTTATCTGTGATGAAAGGAGGAAATCCATGCCGACATTTAACCAGCTTGTTAAAAACGGCCGCCAGCAGAAGGTGTACAAATCCAAAGCACCTGTTCTTCAGAAGAGCTACAACTCCCTGAAAAAACGCGCTACGGACCAGAGCTCTCCGCAAAAGAGAGGCGTTTGCACCAAAGTTACGACGGCTACTCCGAAGAAGCCTAACTCCGCTATCAGAAAGATCGCGAGAGTCAAGCTCGTCAACGGACTTGAAGCAACCTGTTATATCCCCGGTATCGGCCACAACCTGCAGGAGCACAGCGTAGTTCTCATACGCGGCGGCAGAGTCCGTGACCTGCCTGGTGTCCGTTACCACATCATCCGCGGTACGCTTGATACGCAGGGCGTTGCCAAGAGAATGCAGGCGCGTTCGCTCTACGGAGCAAAGAGACCGAAGAAATAATCGGTCGCAACAGTACAGAAAAATTCAAATATGACGGCAAATCACACGGTAAATGTTTAAGTCCGTTTGACCGCCGCATTAACGAATCACATTTTTCGAGTACCTATGATATCATTTATTCTATATGAAGGAGGGAAGCATAATGCCGAGAAGAGGTCAGATATCAAAAAGAGACGTTCTGCCGGATCCGCTTTACAATTCTAAGCTCGTTACGAAGCTTATAAACAATATAATGCTGGACGGCAAAAAAGGCGTGGCTCAGAAAATAGTATATGACGCTTTCGAAATAGTCGGAGAAAAAACCGGAAAGAATCCGCTCGAAGCGTTCCAGACGGCGCTTGAAAATATCATGCCGAAGCTGGAAGTCAAGGCCCGTCGTGTCGGCGGTTCGACGTACCAGGTTCCTATGGACGTCCGCCCCGAAAGACAGAGAACTCTCGGACTTCGCTGGATCACCAAGTATTCCAGAGACAGAAGCGAGAGAACGATGGCCGCTCGCCTTGCAGGCGAGATAATCGACGCG
>JAEEJH010000087.1 GCA_016281775.1 Clostridiales bacterium
CAATTTGCAATTACCCCGATCTCCGGTCTCGCGCCCCAAGAGATTCTAATCGCTTGGGAGGGGTAAGGGGGTTTGGGGGTTGGCGCGGTTTATCGCGCCGCAGGGGTGGGAACCCCCAAGGGCGGCATAAGCCGCACGGAAGTCGGCTTTGCCGACACCTTAATTTGCAATTTGCAATTACCCCGATCTCCGGTCTCGCGCCCCAAGAGATTCTAATCGCTTGGGAGGGGTAAGGGGGTTTGGGGGTTGGCGCGGTTTATCGCGCCGCAGGGGTGGGAACCCCCAAGGGCGGCGTAAGTCGCACGGAAGTCGGCTTTGCCGACACCTTAATTTGCAATTTTCAATTTGCAATTTGCAATTACCACCGCGCCCCAAGAGATTCTAATCGCCTGGGAGGGGTAAGGGGGTTTGTGGGTTGGCGCGGTTTATCGCGCCGCAGGGGTGGAAACCCCCAAGGGCGGCATAAGCCGCACGGAAGTCGGCTTTGCCGACACCTTAATTTGCAATTTTCAATTTGCAATTTGCAATTTCTTACGTTTCCGGTCCCAGGATCGACGCGTCTTCGGTAAGCAGGTACTTGCGCAGTCTTATGAGGTCTTTGCCGTTGACGGTCCCGTCGCCGTTGACGTCGGCTCCCCGGAAGATATCGACTTCGGAGCCTACGAGATGCTTGCGCAGTCTTATGAGGTCTTTACCGTCGATCTTGCCGTCGCCGTTGACGTCGCCGTACATTATCGGCGGCGCGGCTTCGAGCGCGTAATCCGATACGGTCCAGAGTCTGACCATACTGCCGGTTACGCCGCCTACGATTATATCGATAAGCTCGGTGCTTCCGTTGACCGTCACTACGGCGTCCACAGCAAATCTGTATCCGTCGTCGGGTATGATCCTTATGTAGAGCGAATACTTTTTGCCTTCCTTGAAGGTCTCGTCTGCAGCGACGCTCTTCATATCGGTATCGCAGTACCAGTAATAATGATCGATCGTATAGTGAGCGTCCGTCGGGGCAGTCGGCACGGGTACGTCCGCCGGCTTCATTCCGACGGTCGGCTTTACGTAGCCGGTCACGCTGATCTCGGATATTTCGACCGGCTCGCCGCCTTCCGCATAATCGGATACGGACCATATCTCATACTTACCGCTCGCTAAGAGCTGGCAGTACGAGAGGTCGACGAGATCGGATGAACCGTTGATGTGAAGCACGGTTTCGCTTGTGAATACGTAACCGTCTTTCGGCGTGACGTAGATCTGACAGGAGTACATATTACCCTCTTCAAAAACGTAGTCCGAGGATACCCAGTCCTGCATCGTGTCGTTATACCAATATATGCCTGTGACCGTATAAGGCGCGGCGGCGGCGACCGTTATCGATGCGATGTTCTCGCTGACGGACTGCCCGATCTTCGCCTTTGTAAAGCCGGTGACGTTTATTTCTTCAACGGGCGTGATCTCTCCGGAGTACACGGTGATGAAATCCGTGAAGAAGACGGCGTAACCGTTATCAACCATTACGACGGAATCGGCGTATTTGCCGGATTCGTCTATGAGAAATACGGGCGTATCATCTTCGACGATGCAGTATCCCGCCGTCGGCACTATATAGAACACGACGTAATACGTACTGCCCGCCTCAAACACGTCGTCGTCTTTCATCGAGTCGGAAGCACCGCTTTTCATCCAGTACATCCGCTCTATAAAATACGGCTCGTCGTCGGGCGTCGACATAAAGGCGAGATTTTCGGCGGCGGTCTGACCGGGCGTCGGCAGTACAAAGCCGTTTACGTGCACCTCGGTTATATGCTCCTCTGCTCCGCAGGTAAAGCCGACGGAGACGGCGCTGATATGATCCGGATATACGATCGCGCTGTCGACAAGTTCGGCAGAGCTGTTGATCATGAAGGTCGGCAGCGTATCGGTATTGAAGAGATAACCGGCGTCGGGCGTCGCGTCAAGGGCGAGACGGTATGTTTTTCCAGCCTCGAATTCTTCGTCCTCAGCCATTTCGTTGCCGTCCGGACCGAGCCAGCGGATATCGGAAAAACCGTAATGAGCGTTTGCGGGCAGATCCGCATAGATGAGAACGTCGCCGGAGGTAAAGCCTTCGAGCGGTCCGAGAACGTTGATCACGTTCACTTCGTTTATCAGAACCGGCTCGGTCGAGCCTTCGACGGGAGCGACCGGCTCGGTATAAAACGATAAATGACTGTCGTTGCTCCATGTTTCGAGCGTGGCGGTATCTATCGAAACCGGATCGCCGTTCAGCGTCACGGAGATAAGAGAAGCGCTTTTAAAGACGCAGCCTTCGTTTGCAAGAAGGTTTATTCTGAGTTTATAGGTTTTGCCGGCTTCGAACTTATCGTTCTCGGTTACCCACTCGCCCGTCGCCGCGTCCTGCCATACGCCTATCGTATCGTACGCTTTCTGATAATTCGCACCGGCGGGCAGATACAGAGTCGCGCGGTTCTCGGCGCCGGTCTGACCGACCTTCGGCGTCTGATAGCCGTTTACCGTGACCTCATTTATAAATTCATTGCCGTTGAGCGTATAATATTTCGAGTAAAACGTGAGCGTTCCGTCTTCTTCGTGAAATACCGTGCCCTGTTCAACGAGTTCGGTTTTGCCGTTGATGCTCACCGTGGCGTACGGAGCGAAGGCGCAGCCTTCTTCGGGTTCAAGCACGAATCCGGCGACGTACGTATGACCGTTTAAGAACGTATCGGTCCACGCCATCTCGCCTTCGTTGTCGTCATACCAGCGATACTGCGCTATTTCGTAATGCGCGCCGTCCGGCACGGAGACGGAACCGAGAGTATTCGCCTGAGCGCCCGCCTTCGGCTCGAAAAAGTCAATTATATCGACCTCGTTGATAAGAGTGACCGACGGTTCGGTCGGCGCTACCGGCAGCGTGCATACCGAAGCCGAGAGCTCGGTATGCACGCCGGAATTTTCATGATCGATCATCGCGCCTGAGCCGTTGACGGACAGAGTTGCGTCGAGCGAAAACTCATAGCCCGTATCGGGATCGGGCCACGCGAAGAGCGAATACATCGAGCCCGCCGCGAAGACGTCGTCCTCGTCGAGATAGAAAGATTCGGTCTCGTTGAACCAGCCCCAGCTGCCGTCATCGACATGCCAGCCGCCGCCGGGCGCGCAGTGAGGCGCTTCAAGGTCGCTGACCTTTGCGCCGACGACCGGCATATCGACGAGTACGTCGATCGCGGTTATCTTTTTGTTTGCGGCGTAAACCGGCGCCGGTATCAGGCCGACGAGCATCGCCGATAAAACTATCAAACATATGAACCTGAGTTTTTTCATTTTGCTTCTCCTTTTGAGAAAACACGCTGCCGCGGATCTCGCCGCGGGGCGTTTTTATCAGCTTCGTTAAAAACGCTGTCTTTTCGCTGCCGCTTTCGGCGGGCGTCTTCTTTGCGGTCTTTATTTTTTCACTTCGCCCTGCGACATCGCGGCTTTCATATACACGCCGCCGTTTTTTTCTATCTCCCATTTCGCCTTCAATTCGTCGAATACGGAATCGGGAATGTCGGGATTGCCTTTTGATAAACACGGCAGAAGCTGATCGCCCGCGACTTTCGGGTCGGTACAGGCGGTATCGTGTCTGTATTTTTCGCGTACGGTTTTGTCGCGCAGATCGGGTATCTCGACGGGTGCTCCGCCGTTCAGGACCGAACGGTAACCGAGCAGGCCGGGCAGAAACATATCGAGCGCTTCGTAGACGTCTATCGTGTCGGCGTCTTCTTTGCCGCTGATCTTGTCGACGAATTCGTCCATGATGTAGAAATCCGAACCGCCGTGGCCGAAATACTCTATCACTCCGTTGCGTACCGACGGGTCGTATGCCGAAAAGTCGGGATGGTCGGAATACTCGCCCGAATATCTGTCGGCGTTGACGTAGAGCATCTCGCCGACGCCGGCGTCTTCTCTTGCTGATTCCATTCTGCCTTTCGAGCCGTATACCGAATACCAGATCGAATTGCGGTACAGATCGCCGTGTATGCTTTTAAGTATCGCGCCGTTTTCGAGCGTTACCATTTCTATGCCGAACTGACCTGAGAGCGTGCCGCATCTGACTCTGCGCTCGTTTTTCGTACCCTCGAAACCGACGACGGAAACGGGGCGCAGACCGCTGATGTGTATCAGCGGACCGAGCGAGTGAGTGCAGTAGAACGTTGCGAACATTTTGTTTCTCCAGTGATCGCGCTCGCCGTATGTGATCGACGCCCAGATCGGTTCGCAGTTATGAACGTATTCTCCCTCGCCGTACTCGATCTCGCCGATCTTGCCCTCACGGTACAGACGGCGCATTTCACGCGGCGCGGGCATGAAGCAGTAGTTTTCGCCGTACGCGTATATTTTGCCGCTCTTCTCTACCGCTTCGACCAGCGCGACGGCTTCCGACATGGCCTGACACGGCAGCACCTCGCTGAACACGTGCATACCGCGTTCAAGACATCTTATGGCGAACGGCGCGTGTTCGTTCGCGTAGTTTGCAAGCACTACCGCGTCCATATCGTGATTTATAAAATTCTCAAAATCGTCGTAAAACGTTATATTATCGTTTTTATGTCTCTCTTTCTGCCGCTCGAGCACCTCGGGATTGTTGTCGCATATAGCGACAACCTGAGCCTTGCCGTTTGACGCAAGGCAGTAGTTTATCATGCTCGTACCGCGGTAACCGCCGAGAACGCCTATTTTTACCATTATATCGCACCTCCGTTTTTTTTGCATTTTATCACATTCCCGCTTATTTGTCAATCGTTTTTTATGCAGTATAAACAAAAATCGCCGTAATTTTGTATTGACTTTTTTATTATCATATGATATACTTATTGAAGCAAACAAAACACCGGAGGAAAAAATGCAAAAGAAACCGATCACAAACGGAATTCTGTGGATATTCGCAGTAGGTCAGTTCGGCTGGAGCCTGCTCTCCGGCATCATATCCACGTGGCTCGTACACCTCTACACCGGCAACGCCGCGGAAGGCGCGACGAACGGCATATTCAGCAGATTCATCACCCAGACGCCGCTTATCGCATCGCTCACGCTTTTCGGTCTCATCACCGCCGTCGGCAGGATATTCGACGCGGTCACCGACCCGCTCATAGCTAGCTGGTCCGACAGATCCGACTTCAAGGGCGGCCGCCGCATACCGTTCATGAAAGCGGCGGCGATACCGTTCGCGTTCATAACCGCCGGCGTGTTCTTCATACCGACGACGGTTTCAGAAGGGCTGAACAACACGCTGATGTTCATACTGCTGATGCTTTTCTACCTTTTCATGACGGTATACTGCACGCCGTATAACGCGCTTATCGCGGAGCTCGGCGATACGCAGAAACACAGGATCAACGTATCGACGTACATTTCGTTCACTTACATCGCCGGTTTTTCGATAGCGACGTTCATGCCGAACCTCGCCGGCATGCTTCAGGGCGCCGCGGGCAGTCAGGAAGGCGGTATCCGCCTGGCGATAGGCGTGCTCTCGGCGGTCGCCGCGATAGCGATGCTTCTGCCGTCGTTTCTCATCAAAGAAAGGCGCTATATCGATTCGAAACCGGTCAAAACTCCGGCGTTCAAATCTCTGCTCGCCACGTTCAAAGACGGGCAGTTCCGCCGTTTCGTATATTCCGACGTCATCTACTTCTTCGCCGTGACGCTGTTTCAGACCGGTCTTGCCGACTTTGAAACGAACCTCATGGGCATTTCGTCAGACAAGACGTTTCTGCTTACCGTGCTTATGACGGTGGTAAGTTTGTCGCTTTACCCGATAGTCAACCGTCTCGCGCCGAAAGCCGGAAAAAAGAAGATGATAATAATCGGCTTCTTCATCTACGCCGGTGTATTTCTGATCACGACGCTGTCGAGCGCCGTCACAGTCGGCACGGTGCATATTTTCGGTATCATCGTCGCGGTCGTAGCCGGCATACCGATGGCAATACTCGGTATTCTGCCTCAAGCCTGCGTCGCCGACGTATCGGAGCTCAATACTCTGCGCACGGGTGAAGACAGAAGCGGTATGTTCTTCGCCGCCCGTACCTTTGCGATGAAGCTCGGTCAGGCTCTCTCGATGCTCGTTTACACGTCGATCACCGTGGCTAAGATCGCGGCGGACGGTGAAAAATACGTCGCCGAGGGTCAGTACCGTACTGTCGCCGCGGTCGCCGCAGTCACATGCCTCATCGGCGCGCTGCTGTTCTTCTTATATAAGGAAAAGAATATTTTAGGCGAGATATACACGCTTAAAGAGAAAAAAGAAGCGGAACAAAAAACCGAATAAAATTTTTCCTAAAAAATCACCGGGATGGCGTCACACCGCCTCCCGGTTTTCATTTATTTATCAGCGCAGCGTTTTCATTTTCACTGCGGTCCGAGGATGGACGCGTCTTCGGTAAGCAGGTACTTGCGCAGTCTTATGAGGTCTTTGCCATTGACCGTACCGTCGCCGTTGACGTCAGCGCCGGGGCCGATCACAGCTTCCGCGCCTACGAGATGCTTGCGCAGTCTGATGAGGTCTTTGCCGTCGATCTTGCCGTCGCCGTTTACGTCGCCGTATTTGATCGCAGACGCCGATCCCGGCGTTACGGGTACCGTCAAGGCGTCGACCGTCTCTTCGTAATCATATTGACGGACCGTGCTTACAAGCTCCGTGCCGTTGTTTATATATACCGCCGGTATCTGTAAGCAGAACGAATAACCTTCTTCCGGCGTCACCTGAAAATAGAGGTAATACTGTTTGCCCTCTTCAAATACGTCGCTTTCATCCATCATCGTTTCGTTTTCCGAAGAGATCCATCTGATGAACGTTATCTCATAACCCGAGTTTGACGGCACGGTCACGGCTGCGAGGTTATCTGCCGCGGTCTGCCCGATCTTCGGAGCGGTATAGCCGTTTATCCTTATTTCGCCGATCATATTCACGGGTTCGGAAGGTACCGTCCATACTATATATACCGACGGCGAACCGCCGAGCGCGCTGTTATCCGTATCTACAAGATCGGTTTCGTAATTTATCATTACCGAAACGTTATCTTCGTCAAACGTATAGCCTTCGTTCGCTTTAAATTCCAGGCGGTGCGAATAAAGCTTGCCTGCCTCGAATAAGTCGCCGCTTTTCATATAACGGTGATCGGTATCGCAGTACCAGTTCGTTTCGCTTATATAAAAGCGGTCGTCGTATATCTTCGACGTCTCCGGTTCTCCCGCCTTTTTACCGACGGCAGGCGCAGTATAATCGAAAATCAGTATTTCGTCTATCGGCTTCGCTTCTGCGGTGAAATCGTACCAGACCTCGTATTTTGAATCGTTTATCTTTTCATAGTCCGCGTAATGGCCGTTGACGAGGATATACATATCCATCAGATTTCCGAACTCGTATCTCTCGTCGTCGGTAAGAACTATAGTTACATGAACGCGGTAAACGTCGCCGGCGGTGAAATAATCATCGTCCTGAGGACAAAGCGATACGTTTCCGTGATCCCACGCCACGCCGCTTTCCCAGCGTATGCCGTTGTTATATTCCGTCTGTACTCTGTA
>JAEEJH010000088.1 GCA_016281775.1 Clostridiales bacterium
GACAGCATCGGAGCGGAGCTGGATTCTCTCATCGAGCAAAGCGACGATAACGACGAGCCCTCCATGGGCGGCGACGAGGAAAACAACGCTCCCGCGATAGATTTCAAATCGCTTTTCGGCAAGATCTCGGCTGAGCTCAACGGCGCCAAAGGCAAACAGCAGCAAAACGCAGGCGGTCAGGATCAGAAGGATAAAAAAGCGACCAAACGCAAATTCCTGAACGATTACTGTAAGGATCTCACCGCCGCCGCCCGTGAAGGCAGGCTCGACCGTATCATCGGCAGAGACAGAGAACTGCAGAGGATGATACAGATTCTCATGCGTCGTCAGAAGAACAATCCGTGCCTCATAGGCGAACCGGGCGTGGGCAAGACCGCGCTCGCAGACGCGCTCGCACAGATGATCGTCAAAAAACAGGTGCCTTATAAACTGCAGAACAGGGAAGTATTCGTTCTCGACCTTACGGCGCTCGTCGCCGGCACACAGTTCCGCGGTCAGTTCGAGGGCAGAATGAAAGGGCTCATCGAAGAGATCAAAAGAGAGGGCAATATAATCCTCGTCATCGACGAAGTTCATTCGATAGTCGGCGCCGGCGACGCCGAAGGCAGTATGAACGCCGCGAATATCTTAAAACCGGCGCTTTCGCGCGGCGAGATACAAGTCATCGGCGCGACTACGCTCGGCGAATACAGAAAATATATCGAAAAAGATTCCGCGCTTGAACGCCGCTTCCAGCCGATAGTGATAAACGAACCGTCGATCTCCGAGACGGTCGAGATAATCTGCGGCATAAAAGAATATTACGAAAAATATCACGGCGTCATCATTACGGAGGATATCGCCGAAAAAGCGGTACGGCTTTCCGAACGCTATATAACCGACAGGTTTCTGCCGGACAAAGCGATCGATCTTATAGACGAAGCGGCTTCGTACGTCGCCGTAAATACGCCGATAGTCGACGAGTACGCGAAAAAGAGCGATCTGCTCGAAAAATCGAAAAAAGCGCGTGAATCGCTCGAAGCTCTGCCGGAACCCGAAGAAGAAGACAAACGCCGCGCCCGCTACGAACAGCTCGCCACGCTCAAAAGCGACGAGATGCGTTACGCGGCGGAGCTCGACGCGCTGAAAGAAAAACGGAACAGCGTCAGACTTACGGTCGCGGATCTTGCGAGGGTCATCGAGATATGGACCGGCATTCCTACCGGTAATATAACGGAAGATGAATTTGAGCGCATCAAAAAGCTTGACGAGGGGCTTCGCCGCCGCATAATCGGGCAGGACGATGCGATCAGCGCCGTAGTACGCGCGGTTAAACGCAAATACGCCGGCGTCGCGGTCAAGAGAAAACCTGTCTCGTTCATTTTTGCCGGACCTACAGGCGTCGGCAAGACCGAACTCGTAAAACAACTCGCGGCACAGCTTTTCGACTCGCCCGAATCGCTTTTCAGACTCGATATGTCGGAATATATGGAAAAGCATTCCGTCTCAAAGATCATCGGTTCGCCTCCCGGATACGTGGGTTACGACGAAGCGGGTCAGCTTACCGAAAAGATAAGAAGAAAGCCTTATTCGGTCGTGCTGTTCGACGAGATAGAAAAAGCCCATCCGGACGTTTTGAATATACTTCTGCAGATCCTTGACGACGGCAGGATAACCGACGCGCAGGGAAGAGAGGTCAATTTTGAAAATACCGTCATAGTCATGACGACGAACGCCGGCTCGAACTTCACCTCAGCCCCGGCCGGTTTCGGCACGGAAGAAAAACGCGCCGACGAAACGAAGACCGAAAAGGCTCTGTCGGAATTCCTCCGTCCCGAGTTCATCAACAGGATAGACGAGGTGATAACCTTCAATTCGCTGACGAGCGACGATTTCAAGCGCATAGTGCGCATAATGCTCTCGGATCTCTCTGCGGCTCTTGCGGAAAAGAAGATCGAATTCGTCTATACCGACGCGCTCTGTGATCTCATCGTTGAAAAGTCGTATTCGAAAAAATTCGGCGCGCGCAATATGAGAAGATTCATCGAAAAGAATGTCGAAGACAAAGTCGCCGAGCTCCTTATAAACGCAAAAGGCAGTATGCCCGACAAGGTGACGGCGGACGTTGAAAATTCCGAAATAATCATTAAGTAAGGTGCGTCTTGAAAACACATTTTGAAAGCAAACAACTAAACGGTTACGTTCACGAGTCCGATTGGTACAGATTCGACGCGGACAGGCTCTGCGCAAAGCTGAATACCGATAAGGAAAAGGGACTGCGCGAAGACGTGATCGAGCAGAAAAAGACGACGAATCCTAAGAACAATATCTTCGACGCGGATCCTTCGTCGCGCGGCAACGTTCCGAAAACGGTTTGGCCGGTCCTGGCAGGTCTTTTGTCGGCGCTTTTACTGATATCGGGCTTCGTTCTGAAAGACGGCACGTCGTGGTTCTCGCTTATTCTGACAGTGCTCGGTTACGCCGCCGTATACGCCATACTCGCCCTTTCGATGAGGGCGGCGTCGATGCTCGAAGAGTATTCCGTGCCGAACGTGACGGTCGTAAGAAACGGCGTGCCCGAGTGGATAAGTCAGCGCGACGTGCTCCAGGGCGACCTGATACTTTTGTCCGAGGGAGATATAGTACCGTGCGACGGAAGGATAATTTCCGAAAACGGTCTTTTCGTGCTTGAAAAGAACATTTCCGGCGGCTCCGGTAAAAAAGACGCCGCTTTCGCGGACAAGACCGTCGGTCTCGAATCGTCGAATCAGCTGAATATGGTGTTCGCAAGATCGATCGTGTCAGCGGGCAGCTGCAGGATCATCGCCTGCGACGTAGGAGCGTACGCGCTCTGCGTGCGCCGCGGTATCAAATCGAAAAAAGGCAAAAGCACGGATCTTGAGCTTTTCGATAAAATGGCGAAGTTTTCGCGCGTATATTCGATCTGCTGTTCCGCGCTCGTGTTCATAATAACGCTGTTTTCGTTTCTTTTGCACGACAATTCCGCGGTGTATTCCGCGTTTCTCATCTCGCTTTCGATCGCCGTATCGTCGTTCTGCGAGCTCGCCGGCGCGCTCTCCTACGCCGCGGTCATACTCGGCGTGTTTCCCGGCGACGGCAAAAAGAACAAATCCGGCGTCGTTATAAAGAACCTCTCGTCTCTCGAGAGGATGAGACGCATGACGAGCGTCTTTCTGCCGAAGAATTCCGGTATATGTCAGAACAGGATCGAGACCGAGCTTATGTTCACAAACGAACGCGAGCTCGCCCCGGTACCTGAGAATACCGAAAAACTGCGCCGGCTCGTCTATATAGCCGTGTCGACGTTCGGCGGCAGAGAACGGCACGCGAAAAAGCAGACCGCTCAGACCGACGAGCAGGACGCGTTCACCGCCGCGGCAAGCCGTCTCGGCATCAGTCTGACCGAGATAGAGTCGTCGATGATACCGCTCATGCTCTCGCACGCTCACGGCAACAGAATGTTCGAAACGTCGCTCGTTTATTACAAAGAACAGTATATGGTCTGCGTACGCGGGAACGCCGTACAGATAATCAGCAGATGTACGTCGAAGCTTTCGAACGGTTCGCCGGTGTATCTGTCCGAAGAGGGCAGGCGCGACCTTATAGCAAGAGCTGAGAGGTATGAATCGGAAGCATACCGCGTAGCCGCGATAGCTTCAAAAATATCAAAATACAACAATCTGAACCAATCCGATTACTTTGAAGACGAACTCTGCTTCGAAGGGTTCTTCATAATGAGAGAACCGTATTCCTCGTCCGTCGAGGGAGCTGTTGCGGCGCTTTCGAACATGGGCGTTCAGACGGTGATGTTCTGCGACGACACGACGACTCAGAGCGTAAATCTCGCAAGGAACTTAGGCATATGCCGCGACGCCACGCAGAAGCTCACGGCTCTCGAACTGTTCAAGTCAAATCTCAATATCGTCGAACTGAAAATGCCGTCTTACAGACTTTTCTGCGGGTTCAGCAGCGCACAGAAAAAGTACATAACCGACGCGGTAATCGATGCCGGCGAAAAGATAGGCGTCGTCGGCAGACATCTGTACGATATATCGCTTATGAACGGCGAACAGACCGTAGCCTTCGCCGTATCGTCGACGCTCGGCTCCAAAAAGCCTGAGATCGACGAAAACGGATTTTACATACCCGAAACGAGTGAAGCGCTCAAACGCGCATCCGACGTCATCATCACGCCCGCAGACAAAAAGGGAAGAGGCGGGGTAAACGCCGTTATGAAAGCGGTAATGATGTCGCGCAAGGTTTATAATAACGTCTATAACGCTATGGTGTACCTTACGGCCTGCAACGCCGTGCGGTTCGTGCTTTCCACGGTCTCGGTATTTACGGGACTGTTCAGACTTACGCCGGCGCAGATGCTCTTTTCGGGCATGGTGATCGACCTTCTCGCCGTTCTTTCGATATTCCTATCCGACAACCGCGAAATGTCGGAAACGGAAGACCTTATGAAAAGAGCGGAGAAGAAAAAACAGAAAAAAAGACCGCTGTTATCCGCTCTTACTTATTTCGGTTTCGCGCTCGTATCGGTCGCCGTAACCGCGGCCGCCGCGCTTTTGCTCGGACTTGACGGCGTACAGACCGGCGTTACCGTATTCGCCGCGCTCGTATTCACACAGCTTGCCGCATGCAGGCAGATCTCAAGAGGCAGATACGGCTTCAGAGCCGGTCTGACGGGACTGTTCGTTATACTCGTGCTCGCGGCGGTCGAGTATTTTGCGCTCTCCGCCGTGTTCGACGCTTTTTTCACCTCGTACATGACCGGCGGCGCGAGTTTCTTCGGTATCTTTCTTTGCCTTATCGCTCCGGTTATATTCACGGCGGCGGTCAGGATCGGGTATATTTTAAGGAGAAAAAAATGAAACTGAAAGCGTTATCGGTACTTTTGATACTTTGCGCGCTGTTCGCTCTCTGTTCGTGCGGCGGCAAAAAATACAGAATAGCCGTTATAACCGACGTATCCGAGATCGACGGCAACACCGTCAGCCGCTACGCGTGGGAGGGAGCGACAGCCTACGCCGAAAAATACAACGTCTCGTGCGCGTATTACAAGCCGTCCGGCGCAGACGTACCGGTACTGTACGATACTGTCTCCAAAGCCGTTTCCGGCGGGGCGGAGATAGTGATACTGCCCGGCAAAATGTTCGAAGCGGTATGCTATGAAGCGCAGAAGGAATACCCGAACGTCTCGTTCGTCCTGCTCGACGGGCAGAGCCGCGACCGCACCGGAACGGTATCTTACACCGCCTCAAACTCCGCCTGCGCCGTGTTTGAAGAGAAAGACGCCGGCTTTGCGGCAGGTTACGCGCTCGTCGCCGACGGATATACGGCGATCGGGTTTATCGGCACAAGCGAAGACTGCTGCGCCGGTTTTCTCCAGGGCGCTGACCGGGCGGCGGTCGATTTCGACAGCCCGGTGAATTTCGAAACGTATTTCGTCAGGGACTACGACAGCGCGGAGACGATCAAAGCGAAAGCCGAAGAGATGTATACTGACGGAGTCGACGTGATACTTTCCGAGGGAGACGGTACGCTCAAGCCCGTGACCGACGCCGCGAAAGAGAAAAACGGCAGGTTAGCCGGCGCGTATACCGATAAAAGATACTACGCAGAGCGCGTCGTAACGTCGGCTGTCAAGAATTATGCATTCGTCACGAATCAGATCGTAACGGCGTATTTTGAAAACAGGTTCGCCGAATACGGCGGCAAAACGACCGTCTACGGTAAGGATAACGGCGGCACGGGTCTTCCGACTAAAGTCAACAGCGACTCTAACGGCAACGCTTTCGACAGGTTCAAGTCGTTCGACGCCGCCGCGTACAAAGAACTGGCGGCGAAAATGTCGTCGGGCGTTTATGCGATAAGAAACGGCGACGGAATCTTTGCCGCGGACGCTGACCTGGTCGAGGCGCTCGGACTTAAAAACTCAACGTATGGATTTTTGAAAGAAGGTTCCGAAGAATAATAATGATTGTGCATAATGCACAAAAATCAACGTCGAAAATTTACGTTTACATCAAGTGGAAAATGAAAGAAAACACTTGATTATATTAAATATTTAGTGTATAATATAAGTTAGCATGGCGTTATATGCCATTAAATATCACGGTTTCAATACCGATTACAATAATAAGGAGTTAATTATGGGAAAAAACATCCGCAACGTCTGCCTTGTCGGACACAGCGGCCACGGCAAAACTACGCTTGCCGAGGCTATGCTTTATCTTACCAAAGCAACAAACAGATTCGGCAAAATTTCTGAGGGCAACACGGTTCTCGACTATGATAAGGAGGAGATAAAGCGCGGTTTTTCGATCTCGCTTGCGGTCGCACCCATTACTTGGAAAAACACCAAGATCAATTTCATCGACACTCCCGGTTATCTTGACTTCTACGGCGAAGTGGCGGAAGGCGTCAGCGTAGCTGACAGCGCGGTCATCGTAGTCGACGGCAAATCCGGAGCTGACGTCGGTACCGAGCTCGCGTGGGAGCGCGCGACCGAGAGAGGCATTCCGAAGGCGTTCTTCATAAACAGATTCGACGATCCCGAAGCTAAATTCGAGCGCGTATTCGACGATCTGCGTGAAAAATTCGGTTCGACCGTCTGCCCGATAGTAATACCGATGATCGACGGCGGCAAAGTGATAGGATTCCTCGATCTTATCGACATGCGCGAATACGTTTACGACAAAGACGGCAAACATCAGGAAGCTGAAATACCCGCCGGCTTTGTAGAAACGGCTAACAAATACCGCAACGAACTGCTCGAATCCATAGCCGTAACAAGCGAAGAGCTTATGGAAAAGGTACTTATGGAAGAAGAAGTGTCGAGAGAAGAAGCGGTCGAAGCGATACACATCGGCTTCAACAGCGGCGATATCGTTCCCGTTATCTGCGGCGCGGCGGCAACGCTCAACAGCGTCGACGTACTGCTCGATCAGATAGCAGATTATTTCCCGTCGCCCGAAGTCGCCAACAAAGCGAAAGTCGTTGACGGCGAAGAAATCAAGACCGTCACCGTTTCCGAATCCGACCCCGCGTCCGTATTCGTATATAAGACGATCGCCGACCCGTTCGTAGGTAAAATGTCGTTCTTCCGCGTTATGAGCGGCACCCTCAAACGCGATATGTCGCTTAAGAACCCCGAAAAGGGAACTACCGAAAAATTCGGTCATATATTCACCATCTGCGGCAAGGATATGAAAGAAGTCGACGAGATCGCGTTCGGTGACCTCGGCGTCACCACCAAACTCGCGAACGTGAACACCAACGACACTCTTTCCGCCGCTCCTTCGGCGCTGCCCTATCTCAAGATCGTCACGGACGAGCCGTGCATGAGAATAGCCGTAGCCCCCAAAGCCAAAGGCGATGAAGAGAAGATATCCCAGGGCATTCAGAGACTCTGCGAAGAAGATCTCACGCTCCGCTTTGAGAACAACCCCGATACGAAGCAGTTCGTTCTCACCGCCGCCGGCGACATCCATGCGGACGTAACTCTCTCCAAACTCAAAACAAGATACGGCGTATCCGTCGATACCTCCGCTCCGAAGATAGCTTATAAAGAAGCGATCAAGGGCAGATCCGACGTACAGGGCAAACATAAGAAACAGTCCGGCGGTCACGGTCAGTACGGCGACGTCAAGATCAGATTCGCTCCCGGTGAAAACGGTCTTGAATTTACCGAATCGTGCGTAGGCGGTTCCGTTCCGAAGAACTTCCATCCCGCCGTTATCAAGGGACTTGAAGAGGCCATGCAGGAAGGCGTTCTCGCCGGATTCCCGATGGTAGGTCTCAAAGCCGACCTGTACGACGGTTCTTACCACGAAGTCGACTCGTCCGAAATGTCGTTCAAACTCGCCGCCCGTCTTGCCTATAAAGAAGGCATGGTCAAAGCCGGTCCGATCATACTCGAACCGATCGGCGATATGAAAGTCACCGTTCCGGGCGACTATATAGGCGACGTAATGGGCACGATCACCAAGAAGCGCGGCAGAGTAATGGGCATCAACCAGGCGGCGAAGAAAGGCTACCAGGTAGTCGAAGCCGAGATCCCGTTCTCCGAAGTTGCCGATTATCCGACCGTTCTCCGCGCCATGACGCAGGGCAGAGGCAAGTACACCATAGAATTCATCCGCTATGAAGAAGTACC
>JAEEJH010000089.1 GCA_016281775.1 Clostridiales bacterium
ACCGTGAAATTCGTTATAAACGAGAAATTTAAGGAGAACGATCTTGCTCCCGAAAAGAATGCGTTTGAATACGGCGACAAGCTTTATATTCTGACGTGCGGCGCCGAATATACGTCGGTATATGAGATAACGGTGACTAAAAAATAACGAAACGAAACGCGTACGCTTTGGCGTGCGCGTTTTTGTTTTAATTTGACAAAATATCTTGATTATCGGCGATTTCTGTGGTATAATAAATTATATTTTAAGGAAAGTCGGTAATATTTATGCTTTCGACCGTATATACCTGCGGCGCGCGCGGCATCGACGGTTACGTCGTGACAGTTGAGTGCAACGCCGCCGACACGCTGCCGTTTTTTGAGATAGTCGGTCTGCCCGACGCGGCGATAAAGGAATCAAAAGAGAGGATCCACGCCGCCGTATCCAACTCGGGAATGCTGTTTCCGCAGAAGGGGCTGACGATAAACCTCGCGCCCGCCGACAGAAAGAAGGAAGGTTCGTCGTACGACGCCGCGATAGCCGCGTCGATACTCGCGGCCGCCGAAATAATAAATCCGGTGGCGGAGCTCGACAAATGCTGTTTCATAGGCGAGCTGTCGCTTTCGGGCGACATACGCGCCGTAAACGGCGTGCTCTGCATGGTCGTCGCCGCGAAGGAAGCGGGGCTGACCGAGATATTCGTGCCGGAAGAAAACGCGAAAGAGGCGTCGGTCGTCGAGGGTGTGAACGTTTACCCGGCGAAGAGCCTTTCGGATCTCGTCGCGCATTTCAATACGGACAGAAAGATAGCCGCCGTAGAATTTGACAGAACGAAATTTTCAAGGTCGTTTTCCGATTTTCTGCTCGACTTTTCCGACGTCAAAGGGCAGGAATCGGCGAAAAAGGCGATAGAAGTCGCCGTCGCCGGCGGTCACAATATCCTGCTCATCGGCCCTCCCGGAACGGGTAAAAGCATGCTCGCCAAACGCATACCGACGATAATGCCCGAGATGAGCTTCGAAGAGGCGATAGAGACGACCAAGATACATTCCGTCGCGGGGCTTCTGCCGCCCGACGTTTCGCTTCTTACGCAGAGGCCGTTCCGCTCGCCGCATCACACCATGTCGAGCGCGGGCCTGTCAGGCGGCGGCCATATACCCACGCCCGGCGAGATATCGCTCGCGCACAACGGCGTTCTGTTTTTGGACGAACTGCCGGAATTTTCGCGTTCCGCGATGGAGGCGATGCGCCAGCCGCTCGAAGACGGCAGAGTGACGATAACGAGAGTGAACGGCAAACTGTCATTCCCGAGCAAATTCATGCTCGTCTGCGCGATGAACCCGTGCAAGTGCGGATATTTCGGCTCGACGGCGCGAAAATGCACCTGCACCCCTCAGGAGATAAGAAAATACCTTTCTAAAATATCCGGACCCCTGCTCGACAGGATAGACATACAGATAGAAATGCCGTCTTTGTCGTTTGAGGAGCTTTCGAAAAAGCCGTCGGGCGAGCCTTCTGCGGTCATAAGGGAGAGAATAAGAAAAGCGCGCGAGTTCGCCGCGGAGAGAAACAGACTTTCGGGCATAACGAACAACGCGCAGATGACGAGCGCTCAGATAAGAAAATACTGCAGCGTCAGCGAAGAAGGCAAAAAGATACTCAAGGCGGCATTTGAAAAGCTCGGTCTTTCCGCCCGCGGCTACGACAGGATACTGCGGGTAGCCAGAACGGTCGCGGATCTTGCGCAGAGCGAACAGATAACCGATTTTCATATCGCGCAGGCGGTCAATATGAGATCGCTCGACAGAAAGTACTGGCGCTGATATGAAAAGATTCAGAGAAGTTTTTCATAATCCGCTTCTGCCGGAAGACGTATTCGTGCCCGACGTTGAAGCGCACGTGTGGGAAGACGGCAGGATATACCTCTACGGTTCGTACGACGTTCGCGGAAAGCAGGGATACTGCAGCGAAGAATATCACGTTTTTTCTTCGCCCGATATGATCCGTTTCACCGATCACGGCGTCGCTTTCCGTTTTTCCGACGCGAAATGGGCGCACGACTGCGCATACAGAGCGCTTTACGCGCCCGACTGCGCTTACCGCGACGGCAGATATTACCTCTATTACTGTATTCCGGACGGCAGATGCGGCGTCGCCGTATCGGATAAGCCGTACGGACCTTTTGAAGACGTCGGGCAGATGAAAGATCTGCACGGCATCGACCCCGCCGTGCTCATCGACGGCGACGGTCAGGCGTATATCTACTGGGGGCAGTTCGACGGTGTGCGGTCGGCGAAGCTCAACCGCGACATGGTGAGCATAGACGTATCGAGCGTGACTCAGCCGCTGTCTGTCGCGGAGCACGATTTTCACGAAGGCAGTTCGGTCAAAAAGATCAACGGAAAATACGTTTATTTATATACAGATACGCACCGCCATAAAGACGTCAAAGCCGGCGGCACGGCGACTTGCCTCGGTTACGCCGTCTCAGACGAGCCGCAGAGAGGGTTCAGATACGGCGGAGTCGTCATAGACAATTACGGTTGCGATCCGAAAACGTGGAACAATCACGGCAGTATAGCCGAGTTTAACGGGCAGTGGTACGTTTTTTATCACCGCTCCACGCACGGCGGCGAATTCAGCCGCCGGGTCTGCGCCGAAAAGATCGTGATCGGGAAAGACTGCGGTATCAAAGAAGCCGTTATGACCTCGGGAGAGATCGGCCGCGGCATGACCGTGCCGGCGGGCGCGGCGTGCATGCTGTCCGGTTCCGTCAGGGTCGGCGGAGCGCGCCTCGGGCTTGTCGGAGCAGAAGAAGGCGATACGGCGGTCTACCGTTACGCAAAGCTCGGCGGATGCGGCGCCGTAAGGCTTGACGGCGACGGCGGCGAAGCGGAGGTGTACGCCGGCGGATCGTTTTTATGCCGCGCGAAGACCGACGGGTCGGTCAGTACGTTTGCGCCGCTTTGCGGCGATTTTGAGATAATGCTGCGTTTTACCGACTGTAAGGAACTTTATTCGCTGGAATTCATATAAAACTTAACAGGTAAGGGAAAAGCCGCGGAGCGTATCCGCGGCTTTTGCGTTTTCAGGTCATATATTTTTTGAGTTTTTCAAGCGCCGCTTTTTCGATGCGCGAGATCTGCGCCTGAGACACGCCGGCTTCGGCGGCGGCTTCGGTCTGCGTTTTGCCGTTGTAATACCGCAGGCGCAGTATCTCCGCCTCTCGGCGGGTGCAGCGGCGCAGAGCTTCCTTCAGCGCGATACGGTCGATCCACGAATCGCCATCGGAATCGGCTATGCGGTCGGAAAGAGTCAGATCCTCGCCGTCGCATGAAGGAAAAGGCTCGTAGATCGACAGCGGGTCCGATATCGCTTCGAGCGCCTGACAAACGTCTTTGGCGCCGCAGCCGAGATACGCGGCTATCGCTTCGTTATCGGGTTCTTTTCCGGCTCTCGCCAGCTCTTCTCTCGCGGAAAGCGCTCTGTACGCGAGATCTTTCGTGCTTCTGCCCACTTTCAGCGCGCAGCCGTCGCGCAGATAACGGCGCATTTCACCGACTATCATCGGCGCCGCTGTTACACTGTGAAATCATTTTATGAAAGTATACGCGCCCGAGCCGACTTTGACGTCGTTACGCCCGAATCTCACGCGGCATACGGTGTTCGCCGGCACTTTTATTTTCAGAGTATCGCCCGATCTGTCGGATACTATCAGTCCGTTCGCCGAATCGTATTCGGCGTACACCTTTTCGGGGGCGCCGTTAAGACACGGCGAGATCTCGAATTCGGCAAAGCCCGGTTCCACCGGCTTTATGCCGGCGAGCTCGGCGTAGTACATATAAGCGAAGCCGCTGTGCATCGGGTGATCGTAAGAGGCTACCGTGCGCCCCTTCATTCCGATGCCCTCCATGTCGAGACATTCCCAGAGAGAAGTCGCGCCGTCGTCGAGCATCGTGCCGAAGTCGAAGAACGTTCTGCCGAACATCACCTTCATGGCGACGTCGCCGTGACCCGTTTCGAAAAGCATCGGGATAAGATATTTGTTGCCGTAGATGCCGGTCGTCATAACGTAACCGTTATCTTCTATGAGCTTCACCGTGGATCTGACGAGCGCGTCTCTGTCTTCTTCGGGGCAGGCGCGCAGAAGCCAAGCGGCGGCGTTCGAAGCGTAATAGCCGTAAGTTTTGTTTTCTTTATCGTAGAAATTGCGGTTTACCGATTCTTTTATCCGTGAGGCGAGTTCGTCGTATTTCGAGCCGTCTTTTCCGAGAGCGCGGCAGATATCCGCAAGCATGACGGTCTCTTCAAAGAACATGAACGTCGACGAATGGATAACAGGTATACGGCGCGGGTCTCCGTGGCCGACCGGAGGGCACCAGTCGCCGAGGCCTTCGTCTATCAGCAGATCCTTGCTCCGCTTCAGCTCGTGCTCTATCCAGTCGCACATATATTTAAAGTTGTCTTCAAGCGCGCGTTTGTCTCCGCAGAGCGTATAGAGCTTATAGGGTATGACTATCTGCGCGCAGCCCCAGAGCGGAGAGCCCCAGCCGCAGGTGCGTTTGCCGGGGGCGATCATCGTCCAGTCGCCGTAGACGTCGCGCGACTGCCGCACGTCGCGGAGGTATTTTTCGTAAGGGGCCGCCATGTCGTAGTTATATATCGCCGTGTCCGATACGATCTGAGCGTCGCCGAGCCAGCCGCATTTTTCTCTCGCCGGGCAGTCTTCGGGCATGCCGTGATAATTCGAGCGTATCGTGCGCATCATTACGGTCTGCAGGTCGTTCAAGTCTTTACTTGACGTTTCGACTTTGCCTTTCTGCTCGAAATCGGTCGATATCGCGATACCTTCGAGCAGATCGGGCTGCGCGTCTCTGCCGTACCATCCGGTCACCTCGACGTAGCGGAAGCCGTGATAAGAGAATTCGGGCGTCCATTCCTCGTTGTCTTTGCCCGACGCTATGTATATCTGCTGCTGTTCGCAGTAGACGTGATAAACGCCGATCGAACGGTCGTCTATCTGGCCGTTCTCGTCTACGGTCTCGGCGAAGCGGAGTATATAGGTAGAGCCCTCGGCGCTCTTCGGCGGGCGCAGCGTTACCGTGCCGGCGAAGTTCTGCCCCATGTCGTATACCCAGATGCCGCTGTCCTCTCCGTGAAGATGATTCACCGCGACAGGTCTTATCCTTCTTATCACGCGGCAAGGCGGCATCACCGCGCCGCAGAGTTCGCCCTTCGGCACCGTGTCGGCGACGGCGGGGCGCAGATCTTCGTCAACGAATCCGTACGTACACCAGCCGGGCGTCTCGCGCCGCGCGTCGTGTATCTCGCCGCCGTGGACGTTAGAGAGTATCGTCGGCGAATACATCGTCTGCCACGTGCCGGGCTCGGTGCATATCTCGTCGGCGCTTCCGTCTTCGTATTCGACGTTTATCTGGGCGAAACAGCATATATCGCCGTATTTGAACGCTTTGTTTGCCCATACGCGGCTCTGTGCGTAAAAGCCCTCGCCGCAGTGCACGCCCACGCAGTTTTTCTCGCAAAGCAGGGAAGTGATATCGTAAGCGCGGTAAAGCACGGTCTTTTCGTAGTTGGTAAACGGCGCGTCGAAATATATTTCGTCGACCCTTTTGCCGTTCAAATAAAACGTGCCGTAGCCGAGACCTGCGATATACGCGACGGCTCTTTTCACCGGCTTTTTGCACAGTATATCGCGGCGGAAATAGACGCAGGCGCCTTCGATATGCTTCTTCGGCTTTATGAACACGCCGTGCATCTTATGGCTCACCGCGAAGAAGTCGGATGCGGAGCACTGACCGTCGGTCGTGTACGAGGTTATTTCATACTCGTACATTTTGCCCGCTTCGAACGTAACGTCCGGCGTGACGTCGACGGTTCGGTCCGACTCCGTTTTTTCGTCGTAAACGGTTTTACCGTTTTCTCTGATCGTCAGACGGTACGCCGTCTGTTTTACGTTTTGCGCGTCCGAATCGAGCTTCCAGCCGAAGCGGAGACCTTTTTCGGGTAAAGCGAGAGGGCGCTTCGCGCGTTCAACCGTGAGATCATACAGTTTTGTCATTTTATTATATCCTTTCGTTTATTGTTTCATCATTATGACGGAACCCATCGTCCCGCGCAGACCTTTAGAATACCTGTGCGAGAAGAATTTGTCCGGCTGACAGCAGGTGCATTCGTCGCTTACGTATATATTCTTTTCGGGCACTCCGGCGCACATGAGTATGTGTTTGTTCATGGCTTTGATGTCGGCGCGGTATTTTCCGTTTTCTTTCGTTATAAACTGCAGAAACTCGTCGCAGAAATAGGCGACCGTATCGACGAAGTCCTGCCCGACCTCAAAACAGCATGAGCTGATGCACGGTCCGCACGCGGCTTTGACGTTTTGAGGATCCGCGCCGAGCTTCGTCATCGCGGCGACGGTCTCGGCGGCGATGCCGGCGACGGTGCCGCGCCAGCCCGCGTGACACGCGCCTATGATACGCGCTTTTTCGTCGCAGAGAAGTATCGGCTGACAGTCCGCGGTCTTGACGAGCAGGGCGACGTTCGCTCTGTCGGTGACGAATCCGTCGACGCTGTCGAAATGCTCGGCCGAACCGTCCGCGTAAACGACTTTTTTCGTATGAGCCTGATGCGCCGACGCGATCAAAGCGTCGCCGATACCGAGTTTTTTCCGTAAGACTCTGAAGTTCTCGTCAACGACTCCGTCGGGGTCGCCTCTGTTATATCCGAGGTTCATGCTCGCCGTGTGCGGCAGCGTCGAAACGCCGCCGTTTCTCGTAAAGAAACCGTGCGCGATAAAAGGTATGGCGTCGAGCGCGGCGCAGCGTATAACGTCGTTTTCGGTATAAAAGTCTTTCATTTCAGTTCTATTACGGCGATCTCGCCGTAAAACTCCGTTTTCTCGTTTATTTCTTTTTGATCTTTGTATTTTTCGGGCATATATACCGTGCCGGCGCCGTAAGAAGCCGCGGCGGGGTCGGATATGTGACCGCCGTATATGACGGTTTCAGCCGCCGTGACCGTCTCCGCTTCGGAATACACGGCGTCGCCGAACGAAGCAGTAACGCGCGTCTTGCCGCCGTAAAGACCGTAAAAGACCGAGACGGAAACTCTGCCGCAGTCAGATACAGCGCTTTGCCCGGGGCTCTGTTCATAGTATTCCGCTTCGCCGCGGTAAAGACTCGCGGCGATACGGGCGCCCGCTTCGTCCGGAAGGATAAGGCGCCTGACTCCGAGCCTGCGGCACGCCGAAGGCACGCTCTGCACGTGATACGACGAAAACGGAGCGGCGCAGACGTAATCGGCTCCGGTCACGCCGAATTTCAGAAGTTCGTCGGCAAGGCCGTAGACCGGAGAGCCGCCGGACAGGTCGTAAACGGTGCATTCGCCGTCCGAGCAAAGGGCGATCACCTCGCCGCGTGATGAAGACTGTATTATCAGCACGTCTTTTTCAGCAAAGACAGCGCTGCTGATCAGCGCGCCGCATAAAAACGACACGATAAACGCCGCGCACAGCGCGGTATAGTGAACGCGCCGTTTGACGCCGGCGAGCGCGAACGCGAACGCCGCGGCGGCAAAGACGGCTATAAGATAAACGACGAATCCGTATCTGACCGATACCGCCGCGGGCGGCAGCGCGGTCAGCAGTCTTGCTGCTCTGACCGTGATCTCAACGATACCGTCGCAGAGCATGCCGGCGAGTCTGCCGATGTACGGGACGTACGAAAGCAAAAGCATATAAGGGCAGGCGTAAAGCAGTATGAGAAGAAACGGCGATACCGCGAGATTTGCGACGAGAGAGACGAATATCACCTTGCCGTAACCGAAAGCCGCGGCGGGAACGGTGAACGCGAGAACGGTAAGAGTGACCGCGAAGCTCGCGCCGACGTACGCGGCGCCTCTTATGAGAGCGTCTTTGCCCGACGCCGCCTCCGTTATCTTGCGCGCGGCGGGCGCGCCGATGAGTATTATGCCGAGGCACGCGGAAGCGGAAAGAAGGAACCCGACGTCGTATACCGCGTAAGGGCATACCGTGAATATGAGCGCCGCCGAGACGAAAAGCCCCGTGACGCCGTCGCCGCGCCTGCCGAACGCTTTGCCGGAGCTCATGATGAAATACATGAGCGACGCGCGTATCACCGAGCCGGAAAAGCCGGATACCGCCGCGTAAAACAGAGCCGCAAAAGCGAGAACGGCGAAAACCGAACGCCGCTTGCCGAACGTCCGTATTAACGCGTATTCGAGCCCCGCGAGCAGAGCCATGACGTGCAGGCCGCTGACCGCGAGCATATGAGTGACGCCGAGCGACGCGAAATCCGCTTCGATACCGTCCGGGCAAAGATCGCGCCTGCCGAGAAACAGACAGCCGAAAAGGTCGCCGTTGTCGCTTACTTCGTAAAAGCGCGACAGAAGATATTCCCTCAGATTGTTGAGATGATATTTGAAGTTCTTTTCCGTGCCGTTGAAGCTGAGAGAGTACAGTCCGGCCTTGTAAAAGATCCCGCGGCCTTTAAGGTATAAAGCGTCGTATCCGTCAACTTCGGACAGTACGGCGTACGCGCTGAACCTGACGTGATCGTAAGGGATCGCACTGCCGGTGTCGGCGTATACGTCGAACTTTACCGGCTCGCCGCCGATATTCGTAACCGTCGCTTTATAGCTTTCACCGTCGGACAGAGACGTGTCGATATAGCCCGTAACGAAGACCTCTTTGCCGGTCGCGCGGCCTTCAACGCCGGAAAAATACAGAGCCGAAGAAAGCGACACCGCGCAGATCAGAGCGAAAAACAGAGTGAAATAGACCCGTCTGTCAACGCCGCCGCGCGGCCGCAGAAGCAGAGCGGACAGCACGGCGAGAACGAACGCCGCGCCCGCGCACACGAAAGACGCAAAAGGGCCTGCAAAGGCGCAGAAAAACGCCGCGGCGGCACCGCCGACACAGCCGAAACAAAGAGGGCGCCCGCGAAACAGACCCATAATATCCCCCTACGGTTTTTTCAACCTTATTTTATCATAATATCGCGCCGTTGTCAATTATCACGAAGAAAAATCGAATCTGTAATTTTCAAAGTCGGACAGACGATATCCGCCCTCCGCGGTCTTTACAAGCGCGCCTTCAGCGGAAAGCTCGTCCATAAGAGAGCGTATGAGCCCGTCCCCGAGCGCGCCGCCCTCGTAAAACGCGGGCGTCACGGCGACCGGCGCGGTCCTGCCGCGCTGTTCGACCGTCAGCCGGTCGATTATGCGGCGCTTTATCTTGTACCGCACCGCCGCGCCGCGCTTCGGCGGGTTCAGGCCGTTTTCACGGCAGAACCGTTCCGTCAGCTCGAACGCTATACGCGCTTCGGGCTGTCCCCACAGTCCCGTGACGCAGTTGTATTCGGGTATCTCGCAGTCGAGCAGATCGACTTCGCACTGCAATTCTGCCGGGTCCGCGCCGCTGTTTTTCAGCCGCTTTACGTTTTCGAGATCGCAGTAAAACTCCGCGTATTTTTTGATTTGGTACAGGTGCGGCAGAAGCAGTTTGTATAGCTGTCTGCGGCTTATCGGAAAAGCCGCGCCGTCCGCCGGCTCGGGTTCGTTTATAAGCGCCTCGAGCGAGCCGATCGCGCCGTCTGCGCGGGAAAGCACGCTTTCGTAAGGGTAGTTTTTGAGTATATACCCCGGTTCCGTCCACCAGTAAGAATCCCAGCCGTCGCCGCTTCGCGCGTCGCGTATCAGTTCGATAACGGATAACAGGCGCGCTTTGTTTTCGGCGCTGCCGCCCGTTACCGCTTCCGCCGAGTCGGCAAGCAGCTCGTCCGGGTCGGCGTCGGGATCCGTCAGAAGATGGCCGGCGCAGTAAAGAGAGAAGAAATTGAGCAGATGGTAAGCGTCGGTCTCGCTCCAGTAGCAGGGAGTCATAACGGCGTCGCCCTGCTCGCGCGTGCGGTTGAAAACGTCCTTCATGACGCGGCTGTTCACGACGGCGAACGCCGTCTGATCCGTCTCCATATCGGCGGTGTACCAGCCCCACGAGCCGAGCTCGCATCCGAGCGCTTTCACGCCCTCGCGGAACGCCGCGCGCTTGCCCGGCTGACGCCATACGGGCAGAAACGGCAGTTCCATGAGCATCACGCCGTTCATACCGGCTTTGACGAGTTCTTCGGGGTAATTCTCGGGGCAGCCCCACGTGTCGACCGCTATTTTGATATCCGGGTTTTTCGCCCTGAATTTGCCGTATAAAAGCTTGACGAAGTATATTATGCTCGGCGTGTCGGTGAGGTTGCCGGGGTCGAAAAAGTGAGCGATCACGCGGTCGGCGTAAGGGGCGAGATCGGCGTATATATCGTAGTATTTATTGAAAAGCGCAAGCACGCGCGGATCTTCGCACGCGGGCTTGCTTTCGTCGGCGTTTTGGTAGACCGCGTCCGGTTCGGTCCAGCCGTGGCCGGAGAATTCCGCCGCCCAGCACCAGACGGTCACGTTCAGCCCTTCGGCGTGCGCCGCGTCGGCAAAGGCTTTGAACTTGTCGTGTACGTTTTCCCACGAGCCGCTCGCGCGCCACGCGGCGCATATATCCATCAGCTGTACGCCCGTGAATCCGCATACTTTTATCATTTTCGCGTAGTCGCGCAGCTGCCGTTTTGACAGGCACATGAAGTCGTTTATGAGCGATACCGACATATTGCTTATGAATCCGCGGTTATAATCGAATTTCCACGTACAGAGAGCCGCCTCGCGCTCTTTTATCCACGGATTTTCTTTCGTAAACATGATATTTCCCCCGGTTTATGCCGTTTTTTGTCATTATACCATCTCCGGTAAATAAAGTCAAGCCTCGGAGGCGCGTTTAAATTTAACAAAATAACAGTAGATAATACAGAATTCTATGTTAAAATAGTGGTATGAAACGTTTTAAACTCATTATGAAAAAAGCAGCCGCGGCGCTTTTTGCCGTTCTGCTGCTGTGCGGCGCGTACAAAGCCGCCGCCGAACAGACCGGCGTCTCCGCGGTCAACACGGCTGAAATATCATACAAACAGCTTGATCTGTGCCTTGCCGAAATGCTCGACGGCTTCGAAGCCGACGGCACCGTCAGAACCGCCAAAAACGGCACGGCGCTTTACACGGGCGGCGCGGAGGAGGCGTTTGCGCCTTTCGAGGGCGGCGCGATGCTCATGCTTTCGGGTGAAGGCTCCGTCGGAGCGGAACTCTCTTTCCTTAAACATCCCGACGCCGACAAATGCCGCAGCGTCGCCGTATCGGTATATATAAAGCCGACCGGGGCGGAGACGAACTATACGGTCTTCATATCGGCGGCGTTCACGAATACCGAGGTCTCCGGCACGGGCGAGCTTGCCGCCGGGGCGTGGTACACGGCTTATCTGCCCGTCTCGGAATACAAGCCCGGTCAGCTCGTGTCGGTAAATATCACGGTCGCTTCGTCCGACGGCGGCTGCATCGAAGCCGCGCTCGACTGTCTGCATACGGCGAACGTCGACGGTATGCCGGAAGATCTGCCGCTTTTTGCGTCCGGTTTTTCATCATATCACGGCAAGCTCTCGTATTCGGGCGATTCTCTCACGTTCAACGTGAGCGGCGAGAACGCGTATATCGAATCTTCCGTCTGCAATTACCTGATAGACGAAAAATACAATGCTCTGGCGATAACGCTCGTCAATTCCGCCGGGGCTTCGTCGGCGGTCCTCTCGTGCAGAATGAACGGCGCGGCGAAATACAACGAATCGGACGTTTACGCGCTGAAGCTGAAAGAGGGAAGAAACACGTATTATTTCAAAGCCGGCAACTATCGCGGTCAAAGCGTGCTGAACACGTTCAGGCTGACGTTCGAGGGAAAACTCAAAGGCTCGGTCACGGTAGAGAAGGCGGAACTTACCTCTTACAGATTCCCGCCCGCATACCCGGGCGCGCTCACCGTGTCGGAGAGCGGCGGCGATCTGAAGATCAGCGGCAGCGTGCCGTCTTACCCGGCGACCGCGAAGGAGATACGGCTTTACAGGCTTCTGCCCGGGCAGGACGAAGAGCGATTCGAAGAGCTCGACGTCACGCCGTACAGAACGGCTGAACCCTCCAAAACTTTCTCTTTCGTCATACCGAAAGAAGATAACGGCGCCGACAATACGCTTTATAAATATTTCGCGGTATATTACGGCGACGCCGCGTTCTACGCCGCCGCCGCGGCTTACGTTTCGCCGAAAGCCGGCGCGGCAGTAAACACGGGCGAAAGGTGCGTTTCGTATCAGCCGGATCTTTCTCTGCTTACCGAAGCTGAGCCGGACGCCGTGTTCTTTACGCTCGATACCGATAAAATATATAACGAAGACGGAACGGTAAACGAAGAATATCTTTCCGAATACGACCTCGCGGCGAAAAGGCTCGGGGAAGAAAACATATCGGCAGCCTTCATACTTACGCGGCAGACCGGCGCGCCGGATCTGTCTTCAGAGGCGCAGTTTGACGGTTTTGTGTCCATACTGCGGTTCGTCTGCGAAAGATACGCCGGCGTTATCAGATCGGTCGTGCCGTGCCCCGAACTCGATTCAGAGAGTTTTTCCGACTCGGCGGGATCCGACGACAGAGCGGTGAGATACGCCGCGGCGCTCGCGAGGACCGCGTCGGCGGTATTGACGCCTTACGGCGTAAAAGCTCTTTTGCCGGTCTCGTCGGACTGCGAGACCAGGTTTCTTATGATGATCGGCGAGGAGAAGCTTTCCGACGTGCCGTTCGGCTTCCTGCTTTGCGGAAAAGTAGACGGGACCTCGGCGCAGAGGACCGCCGCGTCGTACGTATCGTCTTCGCTTTTGTATAAAAATACCGGGCGTGAAATAATATACAAAACAAAGCTCCCGGATGATCCTTCGGAGTTTCTGAGCGGATTTTACTACGCGACGGGCTTCTGCTCCGGCGTCTTTTACGACGGTGAGTTCAAAGACGACGGCACGGCGGAGGTGTTCCGCTCGGCGTCGTCGGCGGACGGCGTTGCCGCCGCTGACGCCATAATAAAAGAAAGCGGCGGCGGTCCCGTATCGCTTTTGTATCCGCATACCTCCGAATATAAGAAGATCTATAAAAAAATCGCGATAACCGAAGACGCACCCGACGGATCGGTCAGCATACTCTTCGACGGCAAGACCGACGAAAGGTGGGCGACGTACGACGCCTGCCGCAGCGTATATCAGGGCGCTGTAAACAACGAGCCCGCCGCCGAGCTTACGTTCGATTTCGGACTCGGAAGCCGCGGCAAAGCCGTGTTCAATACCGAACCGGTGACCGACAACGGCGCGTTTTACATAAGGCTTTACGCCGACTATCTGCCGGCCGACACCGGCTGCGTCAAGGTGACGGTATATCTGTACGGCGACAACGGCTGCGCGTACGGCGACGTCACGCTGCGCGAGTCTGAGATCGCCGCGGTATGTATTAAGACGGACGAGCTGCTCGGCGCCGTGCGCCGCATCGTTTTTGCGGTAAGCCAGAACGAAGACGGCTCGCTCGCCACTCCGAGGATCTGCGCCGCCGAGATATACGCCGCCGACGCAAAGTCGGATCAGACCGTGACCGAACCGCCCGCGACCGAACCGCCGCGGCCCGAAACGCAGGTATTCGTTACCGAAACGCAGACACAAACCGCAGAGACCCGGCCGGCTGACGGCGGCGACGATACGGGCAGACTGCTTATAATTACGCTTTGCGTCATGCTCGGTATGTTCTTATGCTGCGGACTTCTGATACTCATACTGAAACTGATATCCGATAAAAAACAGAAATAAAAGATAAAAATAAAAAAAGGAGGTGATCCGTACGGAGAAAAGGTTCCCTTTATGGGCGAAACTGATCTGCGACGCGCTCGCGATCGGCGCGTTTCTGCTGACGTTTGCGTATTTCCACCACGTCATGCCGAGAAGAACGGCCGTGGTCGGCACAAAAACGAATATAACCGCGCCCGCCGTTACGGAAGCGCCTCCGCCGGCGACCGACTCCGACGGGCATACAGAGACGGAACCGCCGGATACGGTAGTCGAAGAAGACGACCGGTACGCAAACAAAAACGTCTCGATCTCGGTTGAAAAGCATACTATAAACAAAGCCGACGACATAATCACGTATTACGTCGCCGACATACGCGTAAAATCGGCGCTTTCCATAAAAACGGCGTTCGCAAACGATACGTACGGCGTCGGCTATTACGAACGCATCAGACCGATGGCGAAGCGCAACGGCGCGATAGTCGCCGTATCGGGCGATTTTTACGGAGCGTTCGGCTCGAAAGAAGAGATATACAATCTCGTACTGCGCAACGGTATCATATACAGCACGCTCGTCTCCGACGGCGACGTCGCGGTCCTTTACGCCGACGGCGAGTTCGCCGTATATTCGCCCGGCGAGGTGGATATCGACGAGCTTGTGGAACGCGGCGCATGGCAGGCGTGGAACTTCGGACCGATACTCGTCAAAGACGGAGAGGTGCCGAAAAAGTTCAATTCGACAAGCTACGTCAACAAAAAGCACCCGCGCTGCGGTATAGGCTGGTACGAACCTGGTCACTACTGTTTCGTCGTCGTCGACGGCAGGCAGGACGGGTACTCCACAGGCGCAACGATAGCCGAATTTGCGGATATATTCAAGTCTCTCGGCGTCGCCGACGCGTATAATCTCGACGGCGGCAGATCCGCCGCAATGACCATGTACGGCGAGTACGTCAATATCCCGTGGGGCGACAGCCGCCCGATATGCGATATCATCTATGTGGGAGAAGAATGATGAAAAAGTTTATTACGGTACTGCACGATATACTCGGCCACGTCATGCTTGTAATGGCCGTGCCGATCGTCACGTTTTACATACTCGAGATATGCAATCCCTCTATGCACTTCATGACGAACGGTTTCACCCTCGGCTTCATCGCCGCGTTTGCATTGCTGTACGTCGTCCGCTTCGTTCTGGAGCTTATCGTTAAATATAAAAAATGACCGCGCTGCACATAAAAACACCGCCCGCTCCATCTTTTCCTGAGCGGGCGCATGTTTTTAAGGTGTCGCTGCGCGAACCCCTATTGCAGGCAAGCTGCAACGGGGAACCCCTTGCTTCGTGAACCCCCAAAGCAACAAGTTGCTTCGGGGAACCCCTTGCTCCGTGAACCCCCGTTGCAAACAAGCTGCAACGGGGAACCCCTTGCTCCGTGAACCCCCAAAGCAACAAGTTGCTTCGGGGAACCCCGGACGCCCCTCCCAAAGTCGTTTCACTTTCTTTGGGGCGCGGCGCCGCCCGTATAACAGTACGGGGAGGAGGGGGAGAGCGGGAAATCCCGGACACCCCTCCCAAAGTCATGATACTTCCTTTGGAGTGCGGGCGGAGTGAAAAATAAGTATAACCGCCCGGCGGTTTGCCGGGCGGTTTTCGTTTTATTTTGCGAGCATTTCTTCAAAGATGAAATCGAGAAACGTTCCGCCGGTGACGACGACCTTGCCGGATATTATCTCTATTTTCGCGGTGAGGTTTCGGAATTCCGGGTTGAGTTCGCCGCTGTTACAGACGACAAGACCGATCTCGTATTTATTTTCGCCGGCCTTCTCAAAGCGCGTTATTTCGCTGACTTCGAGGCAGGCGATCTCGCCTATTTTTGTGTTTATATAGAGCTTTTTATCGATCGGGACGAACATTTTGCGGTTATCGTCGTACATACGTTTCACAGCATCGTCGGCAAAGTATTTCGCGGCTTTTTTTCTCAGGTAATTCAGGGGGGATATGCCGTCGATTGTCATATACGTCTGATATCTGCCCTGTTCGCCGAACTGTTCGTACGCCGCGTCTATAAGCTCTTTCGGAACGTTTTCGGCGGCGTTGTCGCCGGTTGAATACGTATCGTCGCTGCCGCTCAGTCTGATAACGTCTAATGCGTTCCGTATCAGCTTTTCCGGGTCGACGGTTTTCCGAAAATCAAAGAACCTGTCTTTGAACGTGCCGCCGACCGTCATAAGCGTTATCGAGCCGCGGTCCTCAAGCGCGAACGTGTAGGACACGGTTTTCGCTTTGCCGTTTTCTTTTACGCTGAAATCGAGCGAGACGGTCATTTTGCCGTTTTTGTCGGATCTGATCTTTATCGCGTTATAAACGTCGGTAAGGGTGATATCCGCCGCGGAGCCGATGACCGGCAGCTCGGCTTTGCCGTCGCCCGACGGAATGAGAACGTAACTGCCGGCTTTCAGAAGCCTGCCGTTGAACGTGATCAGCATATCGTAATATTCTTCCGGCAGGACTTTACAGATCTCCCACTCCCACGAGTTGTCGTCGCTCCAACCGCTGTATGCGTAAACGGGGAAGTTTACTTTCGTAAGATCGGGCACGGGACCCGCGTAATAATCGTTTTTATAGTATTCGGTCAAGCTTTCAGCCGTTTCAAGTATAAGCGGCGCTGAGTAGTGGCCGCAGAAGTCTGCAAAGTTGCCGTTGCCGTCGACGAGCATTTCTTTAATACGCAGCAGCTCAAATACGGTCAGAGCCGCCTTGCCCTTCGTGGTCCCGGTCTCAAGGAAGATCTCGGCAAATGTGCCGCCGACTATTTTCACGCCGTTTTTGTCTTCTTTGACCTCAAACGTGACCTCGTGCCTGTAACAGCCCATGCCGTGAGGGATCATGATATCGACGGACAGTACCGATACGCCGTCCTTTTTGCCGACGGCTTTCAGCTCGGTCAGGTTTATCTCGTAAATTCCGTTCCAACCCTCATCGTATGCCGTATATACTGCGCCGTCTACTATAAGAAAGTAATCGGTCGATCTTATCGCGCCGTTTACGATATCATCTGGCAGTATTTTCTTATAATAACGCTTCCAATCCTCGGCGGTCTTGAAGCCCTCCGCCTGAGTCGCGAACCCGCCCCAGTAATCGACGTCCTTGCCTTTTATCGCCTCGGCAAGCGCCGCGGGGTAATCCCGGCCGTCCGATATCTCTTTATTGCCGTATACGACCGTCGTGCCGTCGTAGCGGCCTATGCCGTATCTCAGCGCGTTAAGCAGATCAAGAGCGTCTTTTACGGCGTGACGCGATCTGAACGCGATATCGGGCGTACCGGGCTTGTAGCCGTCAAAGCCGACCTCGCTCAGTATGTCGTATATAACGGGGAAGTATTCCTCGATATCTTCTCTGTATCTGTCCTTCGCCGCGTTTTTCAGCGCGGTCACGGCTTTTTCTATCCAGCCGGACATCTCTTTAGACTTGCCGGCGTTATATGTAGACGACGACAGCCACGTCCCGTCGGAGAGCGTGGTGAGCTTTTGCGCCTCTTCAAGCCCGAGCAGATCGGTGTACGTGTACTGTCCGATCCTCATCACGTCGGAAAGAAGCACGCCCATCGCTCCGCGTACGTTATCGTCGGTCTCGCCGTAATAACGGCTCATGATGTAATGCACGGTCGTCTTTGTCATATTATTCGTGCAGACGTACGCTCTGTCTTCTCTGCCGCTCTTTATCATACTGTTTATCACGTATTCGACCGCCTGATCGCCGCGGTATATCATCACGTCGTCGGTAAGCGAGAATCTGCCGTTATTGCAGTTTGTGAATTCGCCGCGGTACGCGTCGATGAAAGTATAATAGAAGACGAATGAAGCGCCGTTGTGCAGTACATCGGCTGTGCCGTGAACGGTATGTATCGTCGGTGAGGGCTCGTTGATTGTTTTTATGCCGACGTATTCGTATTTATCTGCGTCTTTGTCGGTATCCTTCGCCGCCGTGAGATATACCGTTTCGCCGACGGTGATGAAGTATTTCGTGTCGCCGATATAAAGTTCGGTGTAATTCTGTATGCTCTTTTTCAGCTTCGTTTTGTATTCGGACAGGGTGAGCGAGCTCTTCACGAAATCGCGTTTTTCGCCTCCCCAGAAGCTCTTTATCTTCGCTTCAAGCTCCGCGCCGTAAGGCTCGCTTACCGGCTCCGTTTTCGTATTTTTCGGAGGTATGCCGGCGAAAACGGCGTCATACACGTCAAACAGCGATCTGAGCGAAGCTTCGACCGCTTCGGACGGCGTGTTTTTGTGATTCCATTCGGTCACGCCGTTTATTTTCATCAGCGTGTAAAAGTAATCGCATTCTTTGGCTCTGTCTTCGGTTATCGTCGCCGAATAAGATTTCAGATGCGTGATAAAGTTTTTATACAGTCTCGTATAATACGTCTCGGCGTCGGACCGGTCGGTATTATATACGACGGTGTTGTAAAGGGCGTCGTTGAAGCAATACGTATCCTGGTAATATTCTGCAAAGATCATTAGAAAATGCGCCGTGCAGTTTTGCAGTTTCGTACCGCCTTTCCCTTTTGCGACAAGCTCCGCCGCGTAATAAAAGTACTCGTCCGTAAGTCCGCGCCGCTCGAGATCGAAAAATATCTCTTCTGCTTCGACGTCGTCGGGCTCTTTGCCGTAAAGCGAAAAAAAGAATTTTTCGGCTTCGTTTTCCGGCGCCGGCTCGGTTTCGGGCGCCGTTTCCGTTTCCGCCACGGGTTCGTTTGTCTGAATTTCGTCGGACGTAACGGGTTTGGTTTCGTAGACCGTATCGGTATCGGACACGGAGGGTTCGACCGGTTTATTGCGTAATATTATCGACGGTATCCATATCACGAGTATAACGGCTATCAGCGCCGCCGCCGTGCCGACGTAATAAAATATCCTTGCGACGTTTGCCGATCTTTCGCGTTTCTCGCTCTTTATGAAACGCGATTCGGCACTTTTCGTATATTTTTTATCTATTTTCCCTAAGGCTTCAAAAAACGTTTCGCCCTTCATAGCATATTCTCCTTTGTCAGATATTCGCCGAGCTTTGTTCTTATGCGCGAAAGCACCGAGCGAACGTACCCGTCGCTATAGCCGAACGCCGACGCGATCTGTGCCGTCGGGTAGGCGTAGTAATATCTGCAGACGAACATATCGCGCTCTTTTTTCGGCAGAGAATCGAGAAATCTTTCGATCACCGCGGTGAATTCAGCCGAAAGAACGGCTTGCTCGGGCGTGTTTACGTCGCACAGGCATTGATCGAGCTCGTCTATCGCGATATCAGCCTCGCCTCCGCCGCGTTTCGCGGCGCGGTTTTTGCGCAGCCTTTTCGCCGATATGTTGCGCGTTATCGCCGATAAGTACGAACCGAGATCGTCGGGCTTTTGCGGCGGTATGCTGTTCCACGCGGCGAACAGAGTATCGTTGACGCACTCGTCGGCATCCGCGTCGTTGCCCAGTATGCGCGACGCGACCGTGTGGCAGTACGCGCCGTATTTGTTGTCGGCTTCGCTTATCGCCGACTCGTCGCGGGCAAAGAACGGTTCTATGATTTTTTTGTCGGTCATTTCATCACCCCTTCACCCATTAAGTACCGTAAATCTGTCAAAGCGAAACGTTTTTTCTGAAATTTTTATAAAAATATTTATGGCGATACGTTTGCTTCGCAAACGAGAAAGCCGCCCTGCGGCGGCTTTTTGTCAAAAAGAAGATATCGGAAGGCTTGCGTCGTCCTCGCCCTTTTTTATAGAGAGTATTTTTACGGGATAGCTGTTTTTTTCATTTACGACGACCGTGACGGTCTGCCCGACCTTTGCGCCGAGCACGGCTTTGCCGAACGGAGATTCCTTTGAATAGTTGTTGGTGAACGCGTCGTTGCGCAGGGTCGTGACGATGCGTATTTTTCTTACCTCGTCGTATTTCGGTATATATACCTCGACCTCGTCGAAAAGGCCTACCTCGTCTTCCGCCGAATCGGTCGTTATTATGATCGCGGTCTTTATCATCGCTTCAAGATAGCGCATACGGCTTCTGTTGCGGTTGATCTCGCGTTTCGCCGTTTTATACTCGTCGTTTTCGGACAAGTCGCCGTATTCGCGCGTGCGCTTGACTTCGGCTCTCAGCGCCGGCATCATCGCCTCGCGCTCGGCGAGTTCAGCCTTCATTTTCTCGATATCTATTTTTGTAAGTTCGTCGTGCATGTGATCACTCCCCCGTCTTTATTGCTTTTTGCCGGAAAACTGGCTTTCATACTCCGATTCGTCGGAGATCTTTTTGCTCTTGAAGTGTATTATCAGTCCGGCGACGGCGGCGCAGACGATATAAAGCACCGCGAAGCCGAACATTATGAACAACAGCGAATTGACCTTGAACATATCGCCGGAGACGATACTGAAAAGCAAGAACACGGCGACAAGACAAGAGAGAAAATGCAAAAGTATCCGCAGAAGAAGCGATATCTTTTTGATTTTGAAAATATCCGCGGCGACGGCGAGCAGAAAAGAAAAAGCGAATACGGCAAGCTCTACCGTAAAGAGCAGAAACTGACCCTTGCCGCCGTTTTCGGCAGTGAGCTGGAACACCGCCGTGACGGCGAACTGGAATACCGTGAAATATATGCAGGCGTCGCGCAGATGCGTCAGCAACCATTTAAAGAATTTCATAAAAACACCCCTCGTTCATAGTACACCTATTGTATCACATTATTATGAATAAATAAAGTAAAGACGAATATGTTTACAAACATTACTTGAATTATATCGCGCGTTATATTATAATATTCCTATAAATCATAAGGAGAAAAACGATGTTTCTTCGACCCCTTGCGGACAGAATGAGACCGCAGACCTTTGACGATATAGCCGGGCAGCCGCATCTGTTTTCAAAAAACGGACTTTTGCGGCGCATGGTGCAGAGCGGACGCATCACGAATATGATCTTCTACGGTCCTCCGGGCACGGGCAAAACGACCGCGGCGGATATCATAGCGAAGAATTCCGATATGACGCTTTTCAGACTGAACGCCACGACGGCTTCGCTTTCCGATATCAAAGACATAACCCAGCAGACCAATACCGCGATAGGCTCGGGCGGCATACTTCTGTACCTCGACGAGATACAGTATTTCAACCGCAAACAGCAGCAGTCGCTTCTCGAATATATCGAAGACGGGAGAATAACGCTGATCACGTCGACGACGGAGAACCCGTATTTTTATATCTATCCGGCTATCATCTCGCGTTCCGCAGTGTTCGAATTCAAACCGGTGCGCCCTGAAGAATGCGTGCCGGTGCTTCAAAAAGCGCTGAAAACGCTGAATGAAGAGAACAAAACCGAAAAAACGTCGGATGACGAAACGCTTTGCTATATTTCTAAGATCTGCGGAGGCGACGTGCGCCGCGCGATCGGCGTGCTTGAAAACATATTCTACGCCGCGGATCAAAAGATCGACAGGGATCTGACCGACGCGTTCATCCCCGAGATAATGAGAGGCACGGGAGCCTTTGCCGCCGACGGCGACGATCATTTCGACCTTTTGTCGGCGCTTCAGAAATCGATACGCGGCTCCGATCCCGACGCGTCTGTATTCTACCTTGCAAGACTGCTTACGGCGGGCGAGCTTCTGTCGGCGTGCAGACGACTCCAGGTCATAGCGAGCGAAGATATAGGCGCGGCGTACCCGCTCGCGGCGGCTATAACCCGCGCGTGCTGTGAATCGGCGGTCGATCTCGGCCTGCCGGAAGCGCGCATACCGCTCGTAAACGCGACCGTTATGCTTGCGACGGCTCCGAAGTCCGTCACGGCGCTTGCCGCCTACGACGCAGCGGAAGCCGACATAAGAGACGGCAAAGGCAAAGAGATCCCGGCGCATATACGTGACGCGCACTATTCCGGCGCCGCGGCGCTCGGACGCGGTATCGAGTACCTGTATCCGCACGCGTTCGATAACGACTGGGTGAAACAGCAATATCTGCCCGACGATATCAGGGATAAGCGGTATTACGAATACGGTGCGAACAAAAACGAGCAGACAGCCAAAGCCTATTGGGATAAAATAAAGAATAAATAAAATATAACGGCCTCCCGCGGGAGGCTTTTTATAACGTCAGCGGAGCATATTACGCTTCGTTCGCGGGGAACCACTGGCGGCTGACGCCGCAGTGAAATTCGTCGGCAATGCCGACGAGTGAAATCGCTTTCGCGGCGAAATCGCCTTTGGCGGTGAAATCCGGTTCTTGCGAACCGGGTGAAATAGGATTTTTTCACGGGGGATTCCCCCACCACCCCCCTTAATCCCCCGTACCCCCTTCCCCCTCGATACTTTCAGGGGAGCGTCGATCCGTTTAGGAATACGTACGGAACGTAAGGGGAGGACCATTCGGTTTTGCCGAATGGTCGCGCGCGGTAAAGGGGGCGCCGTGCGCGAGATCACAGGAAAACCGCGGCTCGAGCCGTCGCGCACCCAAGAGAGTGTAACGACGTTGGGGGGGAGGAGGGGGTTTGGGGGCAAAGCGGCTTACGCCGCAATGATATACGGCTTCGCCGTGTGATATACTTTTGTATCCTCGCCTCAGGCGAAGCATACAAAAGTGTGCTATAAGAACTTGCGGTCGTGTGATATTCGATCCTTGCGGATCCAGTGAATAAGGAGCATTCTTATTGTTTTGGGTGGGTATCCCCAAGGGCGGCGAAGCCGCAA
>JAEEJH010000090.1 GCA_016281775.1 Clostridiales bacterium
ACGGCTTCGCCGTGTGATATACTTTTGTATCCTCGCCTCAGGCGAAGCATACAAAAGTGTGATATACGACCTTGCGGTCGTGTGATATTCGATCCTTGCGGATCGAGTGAATAAGGAGAATTCTTATTGTTTTGGGTGGGCGACCCCCAAGAGCGGCGAAGCCGCACCGAAGTCGCCGGCAGCGACGCCTTGCTTATTCACTGTTCGCTCTTACGTTTTACGTCAAAGGAGCAGCCTCTCGGCTGCTCCTTTCTGTCATTCATTCTTTCGGTTCTTCCGTATTTTCCGTTTCGCCGGGTTCTTCGTTTTCTTCCTCTTCCGGTGTATCTTCTTCATCCTTCGGCTCTTCCGGGATCGGTTTGAATATGTGTATGTGGCCGTGGTCGTTAAGGTCTTTGAGCAGGGCAAGGGTGATCGGGAATCCGAACAGACCTATAGCACCGAACAGCTTCGTACCGACGATCATGGATACGAGCGTCACTACCGGATGAAGACCGACCTGAGTACCGACGATCTTCGGCTCGATGAACTGTCTGATGAGCGTTATAATCCCGTATATGACGAGACAGCATATGCCCGTTTTGAAATCGCCCGTCAGTATCGCGATTATGCCCCACGGTATCAATATCGTACCGGTACCGACTATCGGCAGGATATCGAACACGGCGATAACCAGCGCGAGCAGCAGTATGTTGGAAAGCCCCGTGATAAAGTGCATTATGAAGAAGCCGAGCAAAAGCTCCGCAAACGTGATGCAGAGTATCAGAAAATAAGACCTGATATACTTGAAAAGTATCTTGACGACGTATTCTTTCACCTTGACCACCGCCGCCGACGCTCTTTTCGGCAGCTGAGTCATCGTCCATTTCGTTATTATATCGTAGTCTATCGCTATGAAAAACGTGGAGATGACCATCAGAAGAAGCGAGAACAGAAAGCCCGGTATGCCCGAGAGCACCGTGAACGCCGACGTTATTATCGACGAGATGTTCATAAGGCCGGAATACAGTTTGTTCGTTATCGTACTGAGGCTAAGATCTATCTCGACGTTGAGACTTGCGAGTTTTTGCGTGATATTGTCAAACAGAGTGTTCAGCGACGGGGCGATATCGTTCAGATAATACTCCGGCACTTTCTGTATGAAGCCGAGCACGGCGGTGACCGTGTTTATCAGTATCAGCGATATCAGCACGCCGAAAGTGCTGTAAAACAGCACGGTCACGACTATCGCCGCCGGTTTCTGCGTTTTGAACTTCAGTTTCTTTGTGATGAAGCGGATAACGGGGTGCAGCAGCGCCGCGATAAGAAACGCGATCAGAAACGGCATGATCCACTGTATCGCATATTTTACCGCAAAATATACGATGCACGCGATAACGAGCACGTATATGAAATTTATGATGAACGCCCGTTTTTTCTCTACAGTCACGGTTCAGCGCCCCCTTTCCGTTTTTCTTCATTATACTGCTTTATTTTTACAAAATCAATTATTTTTTGTATCTTTACTTAATTTTCTCCCGCAGAGTTATCTCATAACACGAAAGACCGCCCGCGTCAACGCCCTGCGTTGTATAACCCGTCGTCTCGATTTCGGTTTTACGTGCCGTTTTGAATTCCGAGTCGAGTACGCTGACGGTCTGCTGCGCCGGTTTTTCCGCGCAGCAGCAAAGCGATGAGAATGTGAATAACAGCAAAAGCGTTACAGCGACCGTCCTCACGCTCTTCATAACTCATTATTCCTTTATTTTCCGATATTATTCCCATATACTATTATATCCTCCGGCGGCCGTTTTGTCAATATCAATATTTTACCGATTACTTTCAGTTTTTTTATTGATTTTTCGGTTTTTTATGCTATAATTAAGATGAAAGAATATTCGGGAAAGGGTAATACTATGAAAAAGACTAAAATAATATGCACGATCGGTCCCGCCTGCGAGGATCAGGAAACTATAGAGAAAATGATACTCGCCGGTATGAACGTCGCCCGCTTCAACTTTTCTCACGGTTCTCACGAAAGTCACAGGCAGATGATGGATACGGTCAAACGCGCGAGAGAAAAACTCGGCGCGCCGGTGGCGATCATGCTCGACACCAAAGGACCCGAATACCGCATCGGCGTATTCAAAGACAATAAAACCGTATCGCTTCACGAAGGCGACAGATTCGTTTTTACCTCCGAAAATATCGAAGGCGACCGGAGCCGCGTTTCGGTCTCGTATAAAGATCTGCCGCACGAGCTGAAACCCGGCGACACGGTGCTTCTGAACAACGGCCTCGTGGCGATGACGGTCGATGAGACGACCGACACCGAGGTCATAACGACGGTCACGTACGGCGGAGATATCAGCAGCAGAAAGAGCATGGCGTTCCCGAACAAAGTGCTGAAGCAGGAATACATGTCCGAAAAAGACAAGTCGGATCTGCTCTTCGGGATCGAGAACGACGTCGATTTTGTCGCCTGCTCGTTTGTTTCAACCGCCGAAAACCTCAATCAAATACGAGCTTTCATGGCTGAGCACGGCGGCGCTGACATAGATCTTATAGCCAAGATCGAAAACAGGTCGGGTGTCGACAATATCGAAAGCATAATCGAAGCGTCGGACGGCATAATGGTCGCGCGCGGCGATATGGGCGTCGAGGTACCGTTCGAGCTTTTGCCGTCGATACAGAAATCGATGATAACCGCGTGCCGACTCAAAGGCAAACGCGTCATAACGGCGACGGAGATGCTCGAATCCATGATATCGAAGCCGAGACCCACGAGAGCGGAAATATCCGACGTGGCGAACGCCGTGTACGACGGCACGAGCGCGATAATGCTCTCCGGCGAGACGGCGATGGGCAAATATCCGGTACAGGCGGTCGAAGCGATGGCGAGGATAGCCGTCGCCGCCGAAAACGACATAGATTACGCTGAGAGGTTCCGCACCTCAAAATTCCATATTAAGAACGAAAGCGACGCGATATCGCACTCCGCCTGCTCTCTCTCGATAGATCTCGACGCCAAGCTGATCGCCGTGTGCACTCTGTCCGGTCAGACGGCGCGGTTCGTCTCGAGGTTCCGTGCGCCGAAGCCGATACTCGCGCTCACCACGTACGGTCACGAAAAGATATGGAGACAGCTTTCGCTTTCCTGGGGCGTGATACCGGTGATGACCGACGAGTTCCGGTCGACCGAAGTCATGTTCTATAACGCGATGCTCAACGCAAAGGCGCTCGGCCTCGCGTCTAAGGGAGACGTTATGGTCATAACGGGCGGCATAACCAACGGCGCGCCCGGCAATACGAGCGTACTCAAATTCGAGACGGTACGCTGAGGAGATTTTTATGGGTTTCGGACTTGTGCTCGCGGGGCTTGCGTTTCTGATCGTCCCGTCGGTCGGCATCATCGACTTCATGCCCGATTTTATCGGCTGCGCGCTGATACTCAAGGGGCTGTCGAAGCTTGCGGCGATCAACGGCGACCTGCAGAAATCCCGGGACAGATTCAGATTTTTATTCTTTCTGACGCTTTTGCGCGCGTTTTCGGTGATACCGCTCGCCATGATCGGCGACGAGATGACGACTATGCTTTTCGTATTCTCTTTCGCGGTCGCGGAGACTGTGCTTTTGCTGTTCGCTGCCATGCCGCTGACGGAGGGCGTCAGCTATATCTCTTTCCTGGGCGGGCGCGGTATACCCGACCGCGTATATAATGACTTCAGGGTCATCTTTCCCGTCTTTATCGTCGGCAGAGAGCTTCTCGTCTCTTTGCCGGAGCTTACGGTCCTCACAAACCCGGCTTACAGGGACGTGATCGACGTTGCCGATCTCGACAAGCCGACGCTGTACGACAGCAAGAACCTCATTCTGATCGTCTGTTTCGCGGTCTCGCTTTTCATCGGCGCGGCGTTCTTTATCACAGCGGTGAGATTCTTCTCCGCGCCGCGGGCCGACAAGGCTCTGCACAAGACTCTCGAGGCTGAATATCTTGCGTCGTTCGAATCGAATCCGCTGAAATTCACCTGCGCCGACGTAAAAAAGGCGGTGCTCTTCTTCGCCGCCGGCACGGCGTTTTTATGCCCGCTGTATTTTTACGGTGCGGACGTGCTGTTCGATCTCATAGGCTTTGCATTCGTCTGCGTTTCGTTTTTCATACTTTCAAAATACACGCCGTATGCAAAAACCGCGCTTAAAATAAGCGCAGCGGCGGCGGCGATCTCCGCCGCGTCGGGCGCGCTTTCGGTGTATATCGCAAACGTATATTATCACAAAACGTATCCGCTTACGGTCGGCGCGGTGAGAGCCTATACCGTTTCGGCGCTGCTTCAGACCGCGGAATACGCGCTTTACGCCGTCATACTTCTGTTTCTGTTCAGAGTCGTGCGCGACTGCGTTGACAGATACGTCAGCGCCCCCGTATTCGACGAAGCCGAATACAGACGTGAGTTCTGCGAAAGGTATACGATTCTTTGCTGCGTCGGCGCGGGACTTTGCCCGGTCATGTCGCTTTTCGGGTTCCTTTATATGTACGAGGAGGAGGTCTGGATCGCGGCTCTGATCATTTTCGCCGGATACACCGTCTATTTGCTGAAAACGCTCCTCGCCCTGCCGAACGAGATCGAAAAAACCTACAGTTAAAATGCGATCTGTATTGTTTGCGTGTGATAAATAAAAAACGGCTTTCGCAATTCCGCGAAAGCCGTTTTGGTTTTTGTCGCTTCGTAAGCCGGGTTCTGTATCAAACGGTCATCTGTCTTGTCCGTACGTTACCGCACGGCTCTGTGCCACCTGAAGGATCCTTTCGGCGATCGGGCAGATCTTCTCCTTACGGTGTTGCATCGGATAGGGTTTACATTTGCACGGTGTTGCCACAATGCCGGTGAGCTCTTACCTCGCCTTTCCATCCTTACCTCGTGAACCCCCGAAACAACG
>JAEEJH010000091.1 GCA_016281775.1 Clostridiales bacterium
GAAAGTCCCGTCGCGTACATATACAACACGAGAGAAGAGCTTGAAAAGCTGAATATAGACCCCTTTTCCGTTTCGCGCGGAATGGTTGGCCTTATGGCTGATATAAAGGGCATAGATATCTGGGTCAATTTCACCGAGGTGGAGGACAAGGTATGGTGCGAGCTTCGCTCAAGCAAATACAACATAAATCCCATAGCGGTAAAGTACGGCGGCGGCGGTCATCAGAAAGCGAGCGGAGCTGACGTAGCCGACTTTGCCGAAGCCATGCTTATGCTCGAAGACCTCAAAAAACTTGCGGAGAGTGCATCATGAACGAAGAAGTAAAAGAACTTATACTAAAAAAGATCAAAGAATACGAAACGGTCATAATATCGCGCCACAAACGCCCCGACGGCGACGCCGTCGGTTCGACAAAGGGTCTGCACCGGATGATAAGCGCGGCTTATCCCGACAAGCGCGTGTTTCTCGACAATTCAGATTACGCGGCTTATCTTGCGTTTCTCGGCGACGAGGGCGAAAAACCGACCGACGAAGACTACGAAAACGCTCTTGTGATAGTTATAGACACCGGCACCGCCGACAGGATATCGAATCCGCGTTATGACAAAGGCGCGGAGCTTGTAAAGATTGATCACCACATCGTCGACAGTTCTTACGGCGATATCTGCTGGATCGAGGAGGAACGGTCGTCAGCCTGCGAAATGATCGTCGGTCTGTCCGACAAAACGCTCGCCGGCGCTCTGCCGCTCGATAAAACGTCCGCTTCTTTTCTCTACACCGGCATGATCACCGATTCCGGCAGGTTCCGTTACCGCGGCACGTCGCCCGATACTATGCGCGCCGCCGCTTTGCTGATGGAGCAGGATATAGATACGGAGAGCATTTACGCGAATCTCTATATGGACGGGTTTGACGCGGTGAAATTCCGCGCCTCGGCGGTCAGAATGATCAAAATGACCGAAAACGGCGTAGCGTATATAAAGATCACGAAGAAATTCCGCGAGAAGCACTCGCTTACGCTTGAAGAGGCGAGCAATATCGTCTCGGTAATGGATTCGATAAAGGGCAGTCTTATATGGCTTGCATTCATCGAAAACGACGATAAGAGTATAAGAGTGCGTCTGCGCTCGCGTTTCGTCGAGATACAGCCGGTCGCGGCAAGATATCACGGCGGCGGTCACGCTTGCTCGAGCGGCGCGACGGTTTACAGCGTAAAGGAGCAGAAGGCGCTTTTGAAAGAAGCGGACGAACTGCTCGGCAGATACAAAAAAGAAAACACGGGCTGGATCTGACGATGAGGATACTGATAACAAACGACGACGGGATAGAGAGTCCGGGTATCGCTTATCTTTCGCTTTGGGCGAAAAAACTCGGCGAGGTGACCGTAGTCGCGCCGAAATATGAGCAGAGCGCCTGCTCGCATACGATCGTTTTGCGCAGACCTTTCGAAGTTAAAGAAAGCCGGCTGTTCGAAGACTCCGGCATAAAAGCTTATTCGATAGACGCGTCGCCCGCCGACTGCGTGCGTTTCTCCGCCGAGCAGTACGGCGGATTCGATCTGCTTCTCTCCGGCATAAATCACGGGCTGAACATGGGTTACGATATATCGTATTCCGGCACGTGCTCGGCGGCGTTCGAAGGCTCGTTTGCGAACATACCGTCCGTCGCGTTTTCAACCGAGCGCGGATGCCTGGAGCAGGCCGCGGCGGAACTTGACAGAGTTTGGGATTTCATAACCGAAAACAGACTTCTCGAATACGACTGCGTTTTCAACGTCAATATCGTACCGGATATGAAAGGGATAAGGATAACAAGACAGGGAGCGACGTTTTACCGCGACAGCTTTGAGCCGTGCGGTACGGATACTTACAAAGCCTCCACCTATATAGCTCACCACTTCGACGAAGGCGGCGACCCGTATCTCGACATAAACGCGGTGCACGACGGCTACTGCTCAATAACTCCGTTACGGACGAACCGGACGGATACCGTAATTTTCAAAAAGCTGAAAAGATAAAAAACGTTCCCGGAAATCATTCCGGGAACGCTTTTATTATGCCGTTTTATCTCTTCTTGCCGATAACTATCGCGCAGCCGAGAGCGGCTATCGCGGTGATCGCCGCTACAGCTACGGCGGCGTCGGAAGTATCGGTATTGTCGGGCTTGTGGTTAGGACCGTATTCTATCGCATCAAGCGTGCAGGGCTGAGCGAATTCGTAAGTGCCTCTGTGATTCTTCATCGGGCCGGTCACGGTGATCGTATCGCCGATCGCTATCTTGTCGGCGCCTTCGCCTGCAAGACGGTAGCAGGTCACAGGTTTGTCTTCGAAACCTTCGACCGTCATCACCACGGTGATGTTCTGGTACTCTTCGCTGTACGCGGTCGTTATCTCTGTGACCTTGCCTGTAAGCGTATATTCGCCTTTGAGGAATTTGCCGTCTTCGAGAGCGTACAGAGCGTTGAGTATTTCTTCAACCGTCTCGGGGAGCTGTTCTTCTTCTTTTTCAACGATGGTGAAAGCGAGAAGTTCGCAGTCCTTATCGAACTCGACGACCGTTTCGGTGTATCTCTTCAGTTTGCCGGATACGGTGATTATATCCTTTTCGGCTATCTTGTCTACGCCGTCGACGCCTGCGCCGTTTTTAAGGCGGAAGCACTGGATCGGATAGTCTTCAAGACCTTCGACGACTATCGTTACGGTGACGTTGCCGAACTGGGAGTTGTAAGGCGTATCGACGCTGATTATCGTACCGGTGAGCTCGTACGTGCCGTCAAGCGCTTTGCCGACTTCAAGATCGTACGCGGCTTTGACTATCTTTTCGGGAGTGTCGAGCACGGGCTGTTCGGGCTCGGTGGCTTTGGGCGTTCTCGCCTCAAGCGTGCAGCCTCTGTCAAATTCAAACGTAGAGGTGTCTTTGTTCGAGTTATAGAAGTGCTTGAGTACGCCTTTGACCGTGATCGTGTCGCCTTCGGCTATGCTCGCGCATTCGGCGCAGGCTTCGCTGTTGGTCAGATAGTAGCACTGGATCGGTTTGTCGGTCATCTCGCCGACGACTATCGTGACGGTCATATTCTGTTTGGATTCGTTCCAGGAGTAGTTGATCTCGGTGACGACGCCGGTAAGGCTGTACGGACCGCCGGGAAGGGTCGCGTTCTTTTCAAGAGCGTAAAGCGCATTTACTATCTCTTCGGGAGTCGTGTAGGTCGGAGTTTCGGGCTGTTCGGGTTCTCCGGGCTGCGAGCCGGTCGAATCGAGCGTGACCTTCATTTCCACTATACGCGTCTGACCGCTGTCGGGGTTAGTGAATTTGACCGAGTTTGCGCTGCCGGTCCACGTTCCCGCGGCGTCGCTGACCGCGAAGCTGCCGGAGTTGACGCCGTATTCGAGGGCGTAGCTTGCAGCCGTGAACGTAAATGCGACAGACAAGATCGCGCTGTCGCTCGATACGGTGAACTCGTTGTTCTTATAGATCCTGGCGGCTTTGCCGTTGTCGTAGTACATAGGCGAGTTGCTCGTATTGCTGCCTGAGCCGAACGTGATCTTCACGCCGTCTTTGACAAGCTCGGTCAGAGCTGCTTTGTCTTCGATGCCCATATCGGCAAACGTGAACGTGACGGTCTTCGTCTCACCGTCGGCGTGAGCCGCGACGAAGATCGCCGAAACGGCCATCACCGCGATGAGAATAAATGCAAGTGCTTTTTTCATTTTATGGCTCCTTTATGTAAATTATATTTTAACCATTATCATTTGATCAGCGTCGCGCCGGTCGTGAATTCATATACCGACTCGTTTCTGTTCGCGTTGTAGTAGTGGATCAGGTTGCCTTCTATCGTGACCGTATCGTCGACCTTGATATTTTCAACGCCTTCGCCTTTGATCCTGTAAACGGTGACCGGATAATCCGCAAGGCCTTCGACGACTATAACGAACGATATGTTTTTGTGTTCTTCGGTATACGCTTCGGTGATGCTCGTGACTTTGCCGGTGAGCCTGTACGGGTTGCCGGGCAGCGAATCGCCTTTATCGAGCGCGTAAAGCGCTTTGACGATCTCTTCGGGCGTGTTGTATTTGATATTCGTGCCTTCGGCTACGAAGTCGATGCTCTTGAGAGTGCAGCCCGCGTCGAATTCGACGGTGCCGTCGGTGTATTTCTTTATCTTGCCTTCAACGGTTATTTTGTCGCCGACTTTGACCTTGTCAGCGCCTTCGCCTTTCATGCGGAAGCACTGGATCGGATACTGGTCAAGACCGTCGCAGACGATCGTAACGGTGACGTTCTGATAACCTGCGTCATACGGTGTGTTGACTCTCGTTATCGTACCGGAGAGCGTGTGCGTGCCGTCAAGAGCCTTGCCCTTGTCGAGCGCATAAGCGGCTTTGAGGAGTTTTTCAACGGAATCGTCCTTCGGGGGTTCGGTCTCGGCCGGCTCTGTTTCGGCGGGCTGAGTTTCCGCTTCGCCCGAACCGTTTTCTATCTTGTCGAGCGTGCAGTTCGCGTCGAATTCGAACGTATCGTTATATCTCTTCAAAACGCCGGTAACGGTGATGACGTCGCCGACTTTGAGGTCCGGCGCGCCTTCGCCTTTCATGCGGAAGCACTGTACGGGCTTGTCAGCCATATCGCCGACCACTATCGTAACGGTTATATTGCCGTACTGTTCGCTGTATGCGGTGTCGATCTTTGTGATCTTGCCTTTGAGAGTGAACGTGCCGGGCAGAGCCTTGCCCTTTTCGAGTTTGTAAAGCGCGTTGACTATTTCTTCCTGCGTGAGGTTCGCGGGCATCACGACGACCTTGTATTCTTTAGTCTCGGAGAGACTGCCGCAGGTCGCGGTGAGCGTGAGCTTCAGTTCTTCGATGCCGGAGCCGAGCGTGATCACGAGCTTGCCGTTTTCGATCTTGGCGGAATCCGCGGGATCAAGCTTCCAGTCGAATTTGACGGCGTCGTAAGTCGCGCCCTGCGCGGGCAGATCGACCGTCAGATCGGCGTTGGTGTTTTCGGGGATGCTGACAGCCGCTATTTCGTTTGCTAATTTTTCTTCATCCGAAATGTCTGTCGAGGTCACGGTTATACCGCCGACGCACGGATAGATCTGCGGTTCGTTGTTCCATGCCATCGGACCTTCTATATCGACCGTATAGCCTACGCCGAGTTTGGAGTATTCTTCTTTGAGTTCCGCAACCGTAAACGTGCAGGACGTGGAGAGGAAGAGGCTGAAATCAACGCCGTTCTTGGAGACGGTCACGGTGACTCTGCCGTCGCCGGCTTCTTCAAACGTTTCAAAAGTATTCTTTACCCATTCGATCTTCGTTATTTTTGCGCCTGTCAGCGTGCAGATAACGCCCTGATACTGATCGAGCGCGCTTACGAGATTCGTTTCGGGTTTGAACATATCGTCAAGCGGTATCTTCTTTACTTCGGCTTTTTTGATCTCGCTGCCGTCGTATACGAGCGAATACGTGCATCCGGCGCCCATTTCACGGAAGCCGTTGTATATCGACGTCGTACCGCTTATGACTATGACGTTGCCTATCGCGAGTTTGGTATCGTATTCTTCCTGCGAGTCGCATTTGAGACGGTATCCGAAATATCCGTGTTCTCCGTCAAGATCCTGGATGAATACGCCGGTATTCTTGTAATCGGGAGCGTAAGGATATTTTGCCACGATGACGCCTCTTACGTTCATCGCCGCGTCTTTGGTATTTTCAGCCCAGTACGCCCAGTTCGCTATTTCGTACTGTTTGATGACGTACTTGAATGTGATCTCTTTTGAGGTGAGTCCGTTGCCGACTACGTTGCCTTTTACGGTAAATTCCGTATCCTTATCGGCGTACGGGTCGACTTTGATCAGGACTTTGTTTTCTTCACTGCTGTCGGCGATCGAAGCGAGGCCGTTGCCGCCTTCGACCGTCCAGTTCACGTCAAGATCGAAACCTTCCTGATCGATGAGCTTTGACGGGAGCGTGAAGGACGAAGAAACCTGGTTATTCTCGCCGGGTTTGTTGAAGGTGTAGACCATGTCCGCCGCGTTGTCTAACAGCTCCTGCGAGATCTCCGCCTGTTTGGTCGTTTCAGGCGTAGTTTCAACGGGTTTGCCGCCGTTGCAGGACGTCAGCAAAAGCGCGGAAGCCATAAGCAGCACGAGCAGTACCGATAGTGCTTTTCTCATATTTTTTCTCCTTTATAATAAATGATCAATTAAGAATTTCAGCGTCGGAAAGAGTAAAGAGTTTGAGCTGCGCGCTGCCCTCGTAATACTCGATTATACCTGTGACGTTCATCTTTTTGTTCCGGAAATAATCCTCCGTCACGGTTTCGCCGTTGCTCGTGAGCACGGCGGTCCTTACAACGACCGTTTTCTGATTCGCGTCCGAACAGGTGAGAGTCATTGCGCCTTTGCTCGAAGAGGTCTCGTTGGTCGTCGTATAAACGCTCTTTACCGTGATATTCTCGATCTTTACGAGCGTGTTTTCGAGCGTGGGATCGTTGTTCAGCTGATCCGCGCCAATGACGGTCGGCTCGATCTTTACGTCTTTTTCAATTATCTTGACGTCGTCATCGGACGGATTGATAAGCGAGAAAGACAGACCTGATACCTGAAAACCGAAGTTCTCGTTGTTGTCGGCGGTGCCGGCTATCTGCAGTTTGTACCCGACGACGAGGAATTTCGGAGCGAGCGACGCGTAGCCGCCGTAAACGTAAACGCCGTAATACTGCTGAGTGTCTTCGTCGAACGACTGTACGTAGATGCCCTCGCCGCTCTTCTTCGTAACGACGCCTTCAAAACGCACCTTTATGCCCGAATAAGACTCTTTGTTGAGCACGAGACTTTTTATAGAGAGATCGACCGATTCGCCGTAATAGAACAGCGGGTCCTTTTTGCCTGAATACAGATTCAGTCTGTTCGATCTCGCGCTGGTGAGCGCTTCGGTCGCTACGGTGCCGTAACGGTTGGACGAAGTGCTTTTGCCCATTGCGAGCCCTTCGGAGAGTATTTCTATGTTCAGGTTTCTCCACACGTTACTGCCCTCGTTGCGGTACCATACCCACGCGAGATAGCGATCGCCGGTGGAGTCGAAGTTCGCTTCGCCCTCGGTATCGCTTTCGAGAGCGATCTCGGCGGCGTTATTCAGCTTCGTTTTGGTATATACCGACGCGGGTTTGCCCCAGGGCTCGACCTTGCCGGTGGATTCCGGCGTATCTATCGCCAGAAATCTGATCTTCAATATCTCTGTCTTGCTGTTGTTCCAGAAATGAGCCGTATCGCCGTCGATGCAGAGTTCTACCGTCACCCTGCCCCGCCCCGTCGCGTTAAAATCGGAATCGAGGTCAGCGGCGTTGAAGTTCACTCTCGTCGCGTAATCGGGCAGCGACGGGTCGCGCTCGTATTCCCAGTTTCCGTCGACCTGCTCGGTCTGCCGGTCCGTGACCGCCTCCGTCGTTACGTCCGCCGCCGGTTTTTTGACGCAGGACGCAAACACGGCGATAACGGTCAGCAGAGCGAGGATCAGAGATAATATTTTTAAATAATATTTCATATTTTATTTGTTAAGAGATACGCAGCGGTTATAAGCGTCTTCAAAGAGCTTTTTGAGATCCGCGGCGGACGTGCCTTCGGGAGCGGAGATATACGCTACGAGAAGTTCGCCGACCTTGTCACGGGCGTCGGAAGAACCGACGAACGCGGGCGAGGTGAAATAATTGCTTTCCTGTTCCATACAGATCTTTGCCGAGAGGGCGGCGATGCCGTCTTTGGTGTAGTTCGCGCCGGCAAGGAATTCCTTATAAGCGTCGAGCTCGAACGTGGATCTGATTACCGGAACGTAGCCGGAGGTCATCGAGAATTCAGCCTGGAATTCGGGAGAGGTGAGTAAGTACTTGATGAAAAGCCACGCCGCGTCGTTGACTTTCGAATCCTTCTGAGCGAGCATACAGATCGAAGGTCCCTGAGAAATGACTTTCTTATTCGAGGTGTCAGCCTGAGGTATCTGAGCTATGCCGACTTCGAACGGATACGTACCGTCGTCGTTAGCCGAGGGGCACTGATACGTCGCGCCGGCGGACGAACCTATCGAGATATATGAATGGATGACTATGCCGTCGTCGTTCGGTTTTGTGTTGGTGAACAGACCGGACGTGTACGCGCCGTAGATAGCCTGCGTGGTCATATAACCGTTAAGGAACCATCCGCGGAATTTGTTTAAGAATTCGGCGTTTTTGTCGTCGTTGAATAAGAAGCGGTCTTCGACCTTTTCAGCAGCCTGAGTATACGGCGTCTTGAGCTGTTCGGTCATGGTGATGAACCAGTTTGCTTCGGAGTCGTAGCCGAGCGGAATGCTCGTCTTGTCTATTTCTTTTATCTTTTTGATGACGTATTCCATCGAGGTCGCATCGTTTTCGCCGTTGGCAAACCAGTGATCCGGTACGGAGAGGCCGTTCGCGTCGAAGAACGTCTTGTTATAATACATAACTTCGGTCGATTTGGAGAACGGGAGCGTATACATCTTGCTCTCGTCGCCGAACGACTTGCCTTCTGCATAGTAACCGCTGATGAAATCGTTCATCTGAGCTTCGGTAAGACCGAACTCGGGGTTCTTATCGTTTATGTAAGTATTAAGGTCGACGACCTTTTTGCTGCGCAGATACGTTGCGACGTGGTCGGGATAGCAGTACGCTATAGCCGGCTGTTTGCCCGCCTGCAGCTCGGTGATGACCTGGTTTCTGACGTCGTCATAACCGCCGACAGACTGTTCGGTGATCGTGATCGTCGGATATTTCTTGTTGAATTCCGCGATATACTTCGTCAGTACCGCGCGGAGGTTCGCGCCCATCGTGTGGTAGAACACCACTTCGACGTTTTCGGGCACTGTTCTCGCCGGATCATCGGTCTTGCCGGGATCGTCCGGTTTGGCACCGCATGCGGAGAGCAGCAGACACGACAGTATTGTAGCTGCGAGGATAAGGATTGCTGTGATCTTTCTCATAATTGACTCCTTTTATTTTATCTCATAAGATATTTTAACCTTTGATACCGCTTCTCGATACGCCGCGCATTATGTACTTGCGCAGGAACACGAAGACGAGGAACAGCGGGATCGATACTATGAATACCGCCGCCATCTGCGCCGGGAAGTTCGTGTCGCCCGCTTCGGTAACGAAGCTGGCGCCGCGCAGACCGTTCGTAATCAGCTTGTGCGCGTCGTCGTTTGCAACGAGGCGGGGCCAGATATACGCGTTCCAAGAACCCATCATCTTGAGTATCGTTATGGTGATTATGGTCGAGACTGAAAGCGGAAGCATTACCTTCCACAGATATTTGAAGTCGCTCGTACCGTCGACCTTCGCGGCGAGGTACAGTTCGTTCGGTATCTGCATAAACGTCTGACGCAAGAGGTAAATGTAATAGACCGATACGAGCATCGGCACGATAAGTACCGCGAACGTATTCGTTATATCAAGCCAGCTTATCGACTCTTCAAGAAACGGCAGTCTGCCCGATACGGTGAGGTAGTTCGTTATCGTGTAAAGCTCGCCCGGTACCATCATAGTTGCCATGAGAGCGCCGAACACTATGCCCTTGCCTTTGAAATTGAGTCTGGCGAACGCAAACGCCGAAAGCACCGTTACGACGAGCGAAAGCACCGTTGAAACCGCGCCGACGTAGAGCGTGTGCAAAAACAGATCGAGCAGTTTGGCTTTTTCAAACGCCATGACGAAATTTTCGAAAACTATCTTTTTAGGCCAGAGCGTAGGTACGTTCAGCCTGTATTCCTCCATCGTTTTAAGCGACGAAATGATCATCCAGTAAAACGGGAATATCATCATGACCGCCATGAGCGTGAGGAATATGTATATGACCGTCAGTCTTATGATATTTGCGGTCTTCTGATTGCGCATCGAGGCGGCTACGTCGATGTCTTTTATGACAAATTCTTTTCTATCAGCCATGACGCACCTCAATAATGCACTTTCTTACTGCTCACGTAACCGTTTATCGCCGTTACGACGAGGATTATCGCGAACAGTATCAGAGACGCCGCCGAGGCGTTGCCGAGATTGCTCTTCGGCAGCATGTTGTAAACGTAACCGACTATCGTGTTCATCTGCCCGGAAGAACCGGCGGGGCCCATCGTTTCGCCGAATATACCTACGATACTCGAATACTCTTTGAAGCCGCCGATGAACGAGGTGATTATGACGTAGGCGAGCATCGGGGAGACGAGCGGCACGGTTATGCGGAAGAACGTGCGCGCTTTTGAGGTCGCGTCGATCTTCGCGGCTTCGTAATACTGCTTGTTCACGTTCTGCAGACCGCCCATGAGAACGAGTATCTTGAACGGCAGGGCGTGCCAGATTATGTAGGTACAGACGACGAACATATTAGCGCCCCAGGTCGAGCCGTTGTTGACGAAGTTCACCGGCGATATGCCGAATATTCCGATTATATTGTTGATTATACCCTGCGTTTCGATCAGGTCGCCGACGCCGACGCGCGTGAACATCGCGTTGAAGACCATGCCTATCGCTATGGAGTTGGTGACGTACGGCAGGAAGAACACCGTCTGATATACTTTCTGCAAAGGTTTTATCGAATTGAGCGCGACGGCTATAAGCAGCGCGAGCGCCGTGGATATCGGGACCGTTATCACGCAAAGGAGCACAGTATTTTTGAGGTACTGTTTGAAGTCGACGTTGCCAATGACCGTTTTGAAGTTCTCTATACCGAACTCGAACGTCTCGCCGCCGACTATCGCCAGACCGTTGTAACCGTTGAGAAACGCCATGCGGAACGTGTTTATGAGCGGATAAAACGAGAATATCAGCAGAAGCACGAGCGCCGGCGAGAGGTACAGCCAGGCTTTATAGTTGTTCTTTTTGTCCGTCATAACGTTACCCCTCTACGTTTATGCGCAGCTCGGTCTCGGCTTCGAAGACGAACACCTTGTTTTTCTTAATATTGAAGCGTACTCTGCCGGTCGCGTCGTGCTTGATGTCGATACCGGAATCGACTATCGCGCGTACTGTCTCTTTCTGACATTTTTCATTCTCGAGTATGACCGAGCAGTCGCGGCCCATGACTTCTATGTTGCGCAGGATGCCGGAGAACGCTCCGTCCTCGCACGGTATGAAGCCTTCTGGTCTGATAGCGACGTGAACGGGCCTGTCCTGCTGCCCGGGCAACGCCATTATCTCCTCGTCGCCGATCTTGAGCATGCCGTCTTCGATCTTGCCGTCGAAGACGTTTATAGGCGGCGTGCCGAGGAATTTTGCGACGAAGAGGTTGCACGGATCGTCGTAAACGTTCTGCGGCTTGCCGATCTGCTGAACGACGCCTTCCTTCATAACGACGATGATGTCGGAGATGCTCATCGCCTCTTCCTGGTCGTGGGTGACGAATACGGTGGTTACGCCGGTCTCGCGCTGGATGCGGCGTATCTCTTCACGCGTCTGCAGGCGCAGACGTGCGTCGAGGTTCGAAAGCGGTTCGTCGAGCAGAAGCACTCTCGGCTCTTTCACGAGCGCGCGCGCTATCGCGACGCGCTGCTGCTGACCGCCGGAGAGTTCGCTCGGTTTTCTGTCCATCAGCTCGTCGATCTGTACGAGCTTAGCCGCGGCGACCGCTTTTTCAAGCATCTCCTGTTTAGACATTTTCTGCTCGCCCTTCAGGTTCTGCAGCGGGAACAGGATGTTCTGTTTGACCGTCAGATGAGGGTACAGAGCGTAGTTCTGGAAAACAAGTCCGACGCCGCGATGCTCCGGCTCAAGATGCGTGACTTCTTTTTCCCCGAAAAAGATCTTGCCTTTTGTAGGCTTCTGCAGACCGCAGATCATATAAAGGGTCGTGCTTTTGCCGCAGCCCGAAGGCCCGAGCAGACCGACGAGCTTGCCGTCGGGTATCTCGAAATTGAGTCCGTCGACCGCTATGACCTCTTCTTTGATCTTCTTGTTTCTGTTCGGGAACGCCTTCGTCACGTTTTGAAGTACAATTTTCATAACGTCTCCTGTATATTTGAAATTTAATAGGTTTCTTCTTCTCTTTTCAGCTGCTTCTGCTTTTCGATATACGCGTCACGCTCTTCGGCCGTATCGAATATCATCTGGCTGCCCCAGTCGACGGCGACCGTATCGGCTATAACGTCGTGCAGGAATCTGCCCGGACCGAGTTTCACGAGGGAGAACACCTCGCCCGCGGCGAAAACCGCTATCAGCACCCAGCCGAACAGCCCGGTAGCGCCCGTTATGACGGAGAGAAACGTCAGTATCGGCAGAATGAATTCCATAACTCCTTTGCCGATGACGTTGCGCACGAAGATTATCGGGGCCGACGCCCGCGTGAAGCCGGTGCGCATCACGCCGAGACCGAACAGCCGCTTGCCGAGCGATCTGCCGTCTTTCAATATCACCGGTATGATAAACTCAAGAAGCAGAGTCGATCCGAAAACGCCGCCGGAGAGTATGACGAACGTCAGTATCAGATACGTTCTCATCGCCTCGTTCGCTTCTTCGTCGGCGTTCATGGCGTCGACGGCTTCTTTATAATGAGTTTTTTCTTCGTCGGTCATTTTGGAATACGCTTCTTCGTCGGTCGAGTAATCGACGCCGTACCGCTCTTCGTATTCGGCACGGACAGCGTTATATCTGTTCAGATATCCGTCGGTATCCAGAACGCTTGCAAACAAAAGATACAGACCGACCGTCAGCATTGCGGCGACGACGAAATCGGCAAGGAAAGCGAACATCCTTTTCGCGTACGGGGCTTTCTGCAGATCGATCATTTCAGCCCTCCGCGCGGTCTTCGGCAAAAAGATAAAAAGACGGTCTTTCAATATTGAGCCTTTATCCGTCATACCGAAGATCACCGCCTTTTCGCACGTGTATTATATTTACTGTAATGATAACATACTCTCAAAATCATGTCAATACTTTTTTTGTGAATTCGTCAAAATTCTCGAAACTTCGTCAATATTATTTTCCGTATTTCCCGTTTTTTTTCGCCGCGCTATTGCATACGGCGAAAAAATATGATAGAATAAGAAAAAAACAGGAGATTTGAATATGCAGATCAAGGATATTTTATCAAAAGTCGATCATACCCTTCTCGCGCAGAACGCGACGTGGGAGCAGATCAGGCAGATATGCGACGACGGAATGAAATACGGTACGGCCTCGGTTTGTATCCCGGCTTCTTACGTCAAAGCCGCTAAGGATTACGTCGGCGATAAACTCGCCGTATGCACTGTCATAGGATTTCCGAACGGCTATTCGACCACGGCGGTCAAGGTCTTTGAGACCGCCGACGCGCTTCAGAACGGCGCCGACGAGATCGATATGGTCATCAACGTCGGCTGGCTGAAAGACAAAAAATACGACGCGCTGCTCGGTGAGATAAGAGCGATAAAAGCCGTATGCGGCGATAAGATCCTCAAAGTCATAATAGAGACGTGCCTGCTCACAGACGAAGAAAAAATTAAAATGTGCGAGATCGTCTCCGAATCGGGCGCGGATTACATCAAGACCTCGACCGGCTTTTCAAAAGGCGGAGCGACTAAAGAAGACGTCGCGCTCTTCGCCGCTCACGTTGCTCCTCATCTGAAGATCAAAGCCGCCGGCGGAATCTCGTCGCTGCAGGACGCGGAAGATTTCATTAATCTCGGCGCTATGCGTCTCGGCACGAGCAGAATAGTCAAAATAGTCAAAAATATGCCCGAAGACTCGGGTTATTGATAGGAGAAAAATATGAATTATCCGACTCCTCACATAAACGCGGCCCCTGAGGATTTCGCCGATACCGTGCTTATGCCGGGCGATCCTCTGCGCTCGAAATTCATAGCGGAAAATTTCCTGACCGGCGCGAAGCTCGTCAACAACGTAAGAGGCATACAGGGTTATACAGGTAAATATAACGGCGTGCCGGTATCGGTCATGGCGAGCGGTATGGGTATGCCTTCGATAGGTATTTATTCTTACGAGCTGTTCAATTTCTTCGGCGTGTCGAACGTCATAAGAGTCGGCTCCGCCGGAGCGATGACGGCCGACGTGAAGGTGCGCGAGATAGTAATGGCCGAAGGCGCCTGCACCGATTCGAATTACGCGGCGCAGTTCCGTCTGCCGGGCGCGTACGCTCCGATCGCCGATTTCGGTCTGCTCTCCAAAGCGGTAAAATTCGCCGACGAAATGAAGCTTTCTTACCACGTCGGCAACGTTCTGTCGTCCGACCGCTTTTACGGCGACGACGGCGATCTGCCGGAAAATATGAGATCGGCGGCGCTGTGGAGAAAAATGGGCGTTTTAGCGGTCGAGATGGAGAGCGCGGCGCTTTATATGAACGCGGCGCGCGCCGGCAAGCACGCTCTCGGCGTTTTCACGATATCCGACAGCCTCGTCACGGGCGAATCGACGAGCGCCGAAGAACGCCAGAACACCTTCACCGATATGATGGAGCTCGCGCTCCGCGTTGCAACGACGTGATGAAGCGCGTATTTCTGATAGTTCTCGACAGTTTCGGCATAGGCGCGGAGCCGGATGCCGACAGATTCGGCGACGTCGGGACAAATACCCTCCGCTCGATATCACGTTCGGATCATTTCAGGATCGATAACTTAAAAAAAGCGGGGCTATGCGATATTGAAGGCGTCGATTTTCTGTCCGGCTTTGCCGGTCATTACGGCGCGGTCGGCAGACTGCGCGAAGCGTCGGCGGGCAAAGACACGACGATCGGGCACTGGGAAATAGCGGGACTTATCTCGCCTTCACCGATGCCGACGTATCCGCACGGTTTTCCCGACGACGTGATCGCGGCGTTTTCGGCATCCGTCGGCCGCGGAGTGCTCTGCAACCTGCCGTATTCGGGCACAAAGGTCATTGAAGAATACGGCGAAGAGCACATGAAGACGGGCAAGCTGATCGTCTACACGAGCGCGGACAGCGTATTTCAGATCGCGGCGCATGAAGATATCGTCCCCGTTGAAGAGCTTTATGATATTTGCCGCAAAGCGAGAAGCATACTTAAAGGCAGACACGCCGTCGGCAGAGTTATCGCGAGACCTTTCAAAGGCGGACCGGGCGGGTTTTACCGTACGGAGAACCGCCGCGATTTTTCGCTCGAACCGACCGGTACGACGCTTCTCGACGAGTTGAAAAAAGCCGGGCGCGACGTGATCTCGGTCGGCAAGATACGCGATATCTTCGCCTCGCGCGGCGTGACCGAAGCGGTCGTCACTCACAACAATACAGAGGGAATGGCGGCGGCGCTCGAATTGCAGAAACGCGATTTCAACGGTCTGTGCTTTGTGAACCTCGTGGATTTCGATATGCTATACGGACACCGCAACGACGCAGACGGCTATGCGAAAGCCATAGCCGCATTCGATGAATGGCTGCCCGGTTTCGTATCCGGCATGAGAGAAGGCGACGCGCTCATAATCACCGCCGATCACGGCTGCGATCCCGGCGATATAAGCACCGATCACACGAGAGAGTACGTTCCCATGATAGCCGTCGGCAAGAGTATAAAACCCGTTAATTTGGGCACGAGAAGCACTTTTGCAGACGTTGGAGCGACCGTCGGCGAAATGCTCGGAGTTAAATGCGATATAAGCGGAAAGAGCTTTTATATGGAAATAACAAGCGAAAATAAAGTATACGCCGATCTTATGAACAGAGCCGAAGCGGCGAGAAACAATTCCTATTCTCCCTATTCCGGCTTCTCGGTCGGGGCGGCTCTGCTCTGCTCCGACGGCAAGATTTACGAAGGCTGCAACATCGAAAACGCGTCGTTTTCGCCCACGATCTGCGCCGAGCGGACCGCGATATTCAAGGCGGTCTCGGAAGGCGAACGTGAATTCGAGGCGATAGCGATATCCGGCGGCAGACACGGCGAGATATCCGACACGTGTTCGCCGTGCGGAGTATGCAGACAGGTGATGACCGAATTCTGCGGCGCCGGTTTCAAGATCGTTTTAAGAACGGAAAACGGGATAAAAATACTCACGCTCAAAGAACTTATGCCGCTCTCGTTTACGAAAGGAGAACTCTGAAATGCGGATGTACGATATCATACAGAAAAAACGCGAAGGACTTGAGCTTTCGGTCGACGAGATAAAGTTTTTCGTTTCGGGATATACGAAAGGCGAGATACCCGACTATCAGGCGTCCGCTCTCTGTATGGCGATATGCTTCAACGGCATGACCGACGCCGAGACCGCCGCGCTCACCGAGGCGATGATGAGATCGGGCGACGTTATCGATCTTTCGCGTTTCGGAAATCTGTCGGCAGACAAGCACAGCACCGGCGGAGTGGGAGACAAAACTTCTCTGATCGTCGCGCCGACGGCGGCGGCGCTCGGAGTGAAAATGGCTAAAATGTCGGGCAGAGGTCTCGGGCACACCGGCGGCACCGTCGACAAGCTCGAATCGATACCGGGGTTCAAAACGACGTTGTCGGGCGAAGAATTCATGGATACTGCCGATAAAGTCGGCATATGTCTTGTCGGGCAGAGCGCGCATCTTGCGCCCGCCGACAAAAAACTTTACGCGCTGCGCGACGTTACCGCGACGGTTGACAGCATACCGCTGATCGCCTCGTCCATAATGAGCAAAAAGCTCGCCGCGGGCGCGCATTCGATAGTGCTTGACGTCAAATGCGGCAGCGGCGCGTTCATGAAGACGGAAAAGGACGCGAAAAAGCTCGCCGAGACGATGATCGCGGCCGGCAAGGCGCACGGCAGAAACGTACGCGCTCTGATAACGAATATGGATATACCGCTCGGTACGGCGGTCGGCAACGCGCTCGAGGTCGCCGAGGCGGTAAGCGTGCTCAAAGGCGAAAAACGCGGCGATATTTACGATATCTGCGTCGAGCTCGCTTCAAACATAGTTTCGATGGTAAAAGAGATAACGACCGGCGAAGCCCGCGCGCTCGTCAAAGACTGCGTCGGCTCTGGCAGAGCTTTTGAAAAAATGAAAGAGTGGATAGGCGCGCAGGGCGGCGACGTATCGTATATCGAAGACACGTCGAAGCTGTTCGGCAGGTATTGCAAACGCGAGATCAAAGCCGCGCAAAGCGGATATATCAGCGCGATGAATACGGAACAGATCGGCATCACCGCTTCTCTGCTCGGCGCCGGACGCATCAGGAAAGAAGATACGATAGATATGTCCGCCGGGCTTGAAGTGTTCAAAAAGACCGGCGACAGAGTCGGCGCCGGCGACGTGATAGCCGTTATGTACTCTTCGGACGCGTCAAGATTCGATAACGCGGAAAAAACTTATTTATCCGCGCTCACATTTTCCGATCTGCCCGTCGAAAAACCCGGGCTGATATTCGGTGTGATCTCGTAAAAGGAGGCTGATATGATATCATTTGAAAGCGATTATATAACCGGCGCGCATCCTTACGTGCTGAGAAAAATGATCGAAACGAACGAGTCGGCGCAGCCGGGTTACGGCGCCGACGAATACTGCGAGAGCGCAAAACGAAAGATAAGAGAAGCCGTCGGTATCGACAGCGCGGACGTCGAATTCATAGCCGGCGGCACGCAGACGAACGCGATCGTGATCTCCACGATGCTTTCCGATCACGAGGGGGTTATCGCCGCCGTGACCGGCCACATCAACGCGCACGAAGCTGGAGCGATAGAATATACGGGTCACAAGGTCATACCTCTGCCGCATCGCAACGGCAAGATCGACCCGGTGCAGCTGCGGAAATATCTTGAAGACTATTACGCCGACGAGAGTTACGAGCACATGGTCTTTCCCGGTATGGTATATATCTCCCACCCGACCGAATACGGCACGCTGTATACTAAAAAGGAACTTACGGAGCTTTCGGAAGTCTGCCGCAGGTACGGTATGCCGCTGTACCTTGACGGAGCGCGGCTCGCTTATGCGCTTATGAGCAACAACACCGACGTGACGATTAACGATATCGCAAAACTCTGCGACGTATTTTACATCGGCGGTACGAAAGCCGGCGCTCTTTGCGGCGAGGCGGTCGTATTTACGAGAAACAACAAGCCGAAGCACTTTTTGACGAGCGTCAAAAAACGCGGCGCGCTGCTTGCAAAGGGCAGACTTCTCGGCGTTCAGTTCGACGCGCTGTTCACCGACGGACTGTTTTTCCGCATAGGCCGCCACGCGATAGAGAAAGCCGAAAGGCTGAAAAAGATCTTTTCGGATCACGGTATAAAAACGTTTATCGATTCAGACACGAATCAGCAGTTTCCGATACTCGATAACGAAAAGATGAGCGAACTGCGCAAAAAGATCGATTTCTGCTTCTGGGAAAAATACGACGAAAATCACACCGTCGTCAGATTTGCAACGTGCTGGTCGACGACCGACGCCGACCTTGACGAGCTTGATAAAGCCCTTTGACAAAGCATACGATCAAAGCCGTTTGATCCTTTGATTTGCGGATCAAACGGCTTTTTCTATTCACTCGGTTCGCCCGCGGACCGTACGTCATATGCGAAGCATACGTCACGTTCGCAGGTCGCATCATTTGACGCAAAGCGTCAAACATCATTCCTCCTCGCGCGCCCCCTCGATGAAATCGAGGAAACGGGGGAGGCAGAGGGGTTTGGGGAGATAGGAGGGCGGGGCTCCCCAAGCGGCGGTTTACCGCCGCACGGAAGTCGCATGGCGACACCTTATTCATTCGTCCCGAACGGGACGATCATCATGCGCGCAGCGCTCATCATGACGCAGTCTCATCATTTGACGCAAAGCGTCAAACATCATTCCTCCTCGCGCGCCCCCTCGATCACAGATCGAGGATTAGGGGGGAGGCAGAGGGTTCCCGGGGTTCCCCGAAAAAGCGATTTAGCTTTTTTGGGGGTTCACGGTTCACGGGTTTGGGGAGATAGGAGGGCGGGGGCTCTCCAAGGGCGGCGAAGCCGCGCCTATGTCGCGCGGCGAACCTCCGATACCGTTTTTCGCCGCCGGCGATTATAATAAAAACGCTTCATTCTGTATCGAATGAAGCGCTTACGGTCATTTACTCTGTTTGCCGGTATCGTTGACGTGGTCGAACGTCGTCTGGTCGCTGTGGGGTATCGGTTTCCAACCGAGGTTGCGTAAGAAGAACGCCTGTACGTCCATTATGCACTGGACGCCGAGGAACAGCGGCCAGGTCAGTGTGATCAGTATTTTATGCAGCAGACTTACGTTTTTGATCCTTTTACGTTCGGCTATGAATATGATGATCGCGCCGAGCGCGGTGAAAACGTAGGAAGCTATAAGATACCGCAGCCATACGAACAGCAGTCCGTTCGAACGGATCAGATCCGTCGATTCTATGAATATCTGATACAGACTCGACGACCGGTCGATCAGCGGCGCGGTCAGCAGCAGTATGATCTGAAGGACCTGCAGAATCACGTACATCAGAGGCGAGGGCAGTATGTAAGCCGTTATATCGTATACCGATACTCTGTGTTTCGTATCTTTGGCAAACAGCTTTTTGACCATATCCTTGAATCGGGAATAGAATACGAGCAGATGCCCTCTCGCCCAGCGGACACGCTGACGCCACATTATGTGAAGCGAAGTCGGCTGTTCGTCGTAGAATACCGCGGCGTCGCAGTAGCGGATGCTGTGGTCGCGTATCAGCTGATCCGCGGTGAATTCCCAGTCTTCGGCAAGCGAAACGTAATGCCAGCCGTCTTTTACTATATTCGAATTTATCAGATATCCCGTTCCCTGCACTCTCGTGGAACAGCCGGTGACGGTCCTGCCGCGGCTCTCGAACCGGCAGCCTACGGTGAAATACATACCGTACAGACCGGATATCAGGTTCGCGCCGAAGTTCTTGGAATTTCTGTAAGAGGTGATGACGCATTCTCTGCCGTAATACTCAAAAGCGTCGTTCATCTTTGAAAAATAGTCTTTATCGAGTATATTGTCGGCGTTGAAGAGGAAGAAACCGTCGAAATTCTGTGTGCCGTAATCTTCTTCGATACGTGAAAACAGGTACCGGAACGCATAACCCATCGTATTTTCTTCGGGGTTATTGTATTCGTAAACGTGCACGCCGTATTTTCTCGCCGCGTCGGCGGTTTTGTCGGAACAGTTGTGAGCTATAACGAAGATCTCGAGCTTATCCTGCGGATAATTGTTTTTCTGTATGCTTTCGATCAGGCCGGTGACGACCGATTCTTCGTTCCTTGCCGGGATTATCAGCCCGAATCTGTTTTTCTTTTCCGCTTCGGGGTACGTTTTTTTACTGAAAAGGCCTATGATCGCGTAAACGATAAAATGTATAAGTAAGGCGCCAAGCACGGTAGTGATTATACTGAAAACCAACCGAACAACGTCTGGATAATTCATCTCTTTTTTCCTTTATAAATTTATTCCCGGAGTTCCGGATATACCTCGGTGATTTTTTCCCACAGCACGTCCGCCGCTTTTTCAGAACCGAAATGGGCGTGATATTCTCTCGCCGCCTTGCGGTACGGTTCAAGCAACGCGGGATCTTCTGCGAATTTCACGATCATCTCTACGGTTTTTTCGGGGTCGAGCTGTTTCATCGCCGAGCCGACCGTGTTTATATAATGATCCGCTATATTCCATTCAATGACCGTCGAACAGTTCGTGACTATCGCGGGATTGCCGAAGAACGTCGATTCGGCTATGATATTGCCGCTTTTGCCGCAGAACAGATCGGACGCCGCCTCGAGCTCGAGTATTTTTTCCGTAAACATATACGGCACGAATGTGATCTCGTCGGTTGGATGCAGCGTTTTGAAATAATTGAAGAGCTTTTCGTTCTTGCCGCATACCGGTATGACCGTGACGGGTATGTGCAGTTTTACGATCTTTTTGCAGATCGCCGCCATTTTGCCGATACCGTAGCCGCCTTCCGCCAAAACGACGGTGAACTTGTCTTCGGGCAGCCCGAGTTTTCTGCGAAGCTCTTTTTTATCGCGGCTGATGCCGAACGCCTCGTTTCTTATGAGGAACGGAACGTATTTCAGGTTGTTTACGTTGAGTTTTTTATCTCGCAGACCTTTCTGATAACCGTAAGGCATGCTTATCATACTGAGGTCGCAGTGATATCTGAAAAGCTGGTTGAGCGTCGCGTCGGGGCAGTACATTACGGTGAGCGGCTTTTTCTCAAGCCTTTCGGCGTAGTAGTTCGACGCCCAGTGCGTGCTGAACACGACGTCGGGTTCAAGCTCGCGCATATGCCTGATCCCCTCTTTGCAGGCTATCGGCGAAAACAGGCGCATGGTTATAAACGTGGAAAGATGCGAACCTATCATATCGGATCCGCCGGAGAGAAACCAGCCGATCGCGGGATTGCGGTTATATATCCTAACCTGCTTCGATATCATCTGCTCGTATTTTTTCAAATGAGGTTCGCCGGTCTCGGTAAAGAATTTCGACGATACGACTTCGACTTTGTCGCCGTACTTTTCTCTGAAAGTCTGGTCTATGGATTTCATAGGCATGATATGACCGAATCCGGCTTCGACGTACGGAAATAGTACTCTTATTTTTTTCAACCGTTTCCCTCGCTTTCAACATTTTTGCCGCAGAAAACCCTTACCGCGCAAAATGCGGCAACCGGTTTTCACGTTAAAATCCGAAAACAACGAATTTTGAACTATTTTGTTTTTTTTATTGTACCACATAAAAATCTTTTTGTCAATCGGTTTTTGTTTTTCTCTGAAAATCTTTTCGTTTTTTCTCAAAAAAGCGTTTTTGCCGTTTATATTTTATTTTTTGAAATTTATTTTTCTATTTTCTGACTTGAAAATTCATAAAAGCCGTGATATAATTTATATAATATCTTACGAAAATCAATTCTATATCAATGTAAACGTATGGGTAAGAAAACATGGATCAAGCCGCATCACAAAACGGTGCGCAACACGGCTAACGTTCTGTTCGGGCCGTTCGTAAAACTGAAATATAACGTCAGACCGGAAAAATTCGACGTCTCGGACAAACAGCCGTACCTGATACTGTATAACCATCAGACGCCGTTCGATCAGTTTTTTGTCGGCATATCGTTCGACACGCCGATCTACTACGTAGCCTCGGAGGATATTTTTTCAAACGGCTTCGTTTCGGAACTGATACGCAAGCTCGTCGCGCCGATACCGATAGCGAAAGGGACTAACGACGCCGGATCAATACTTAAGTGCATCCGTGTGGCGAGAGAGGGCGGCACGATCGCAATGGCTCCCGAAGGCAACCGGACTTACAGCGGCAGGACCGGGCACATGGCGGAAGCCGTCGTACCTCTCGCGCGGAAACTCGGTCTGCCGATAGCGCTCTACCGTATCGAAGGCGGATACGGCAAAAACCCGAGATGGAGCGACAAAGTGCGGCGCGGTAAAATGAGGGCGTACGTTTACGGCGTGATCAAGCCGGAAGAATACGGCGCTATGACCGACGCCGAGATGTTCGGGCGGATCAAAGAAGGGCTTTACGTCGACGAAAACCGCGACACGGGCGTTTACGGATCGAACAGACGCGCCGAATATATCGAAAGAGCCATATACGTCTGCCCGTTCTGCGGTCTGTCGGAATTCAGAAGCAAGGGCAATTTCGTCACCTGCGAAAAATGCGGCAGAAAGATCGAATACCGCGCGGACAAAAAGTTAAAGGGAGTCGGTTTCGACTTTCCGTTCGAATACTTCGGCCAGTGGTACGACTACCAGAACGGATTCATACTGGGTCTCGATCCTTCCGATTACACAACCGAGCCGTTATATACGGACAAAGTCGATATATACGAGGTAGAACTCTATAAAAGAAAAAAGCCGTTTATGAAAGGCGCGGAGCTTTCTCTGTACGGCGACCGTGCGGTCATGAGCGGCAAAGGAGCGGAACCCGTTGTGATACCGTTTTCGGCAATGACGTCGGCCGCCGTGCTCGGCAGGAACAAGCTCAATATTTACCGTAGCGGTACCGTGTACCAGATCAAAGGCGGCAAACGGTTCAACGCGCTGAAATATATGAATTTCTATTATCTCTATATAAATAAAGAGAAGGACAGCGAAAATGGAGAATTTCTGGGACTTTAACGTATGGAGCAGTTTCAACATAGTGGGCGTTTTACTGCTCAGCCTGCTCATTGCGAATATACTGCGGCGTTCGATTCCGTTTCTGCGGAAATCGCTCATACCCGCCTCGGTCCTCGGCGGCGCTCTTCTGATGATAACGGAGGGGATATACAAAGCGGTAACCGGCGACGTAATATTCGACACGGCTTTCTTCGGCGGAAACGGCACCGCGGCTCTTGAAATAATAACGTACCACTGCCTCGCGCTCGGTTTCATCGCTTCGGCGTTCAAAACGACGAAGAGCAAACTTACGAAAAAGAGAGTTTCGGAGATCTTCAATACCGGCGTGACTACGGTTTCCACGTACATACTGCAGGGCATTTTCGGTCTTGCGATATCGGTCGTCGCGGCTCTTCTCGTTTCCGGCTTCTTTTCGGGCGCGGGAGTGCTTTTGCCGTTCGGCTACGGTCAGGGCACCGGTCAGGCGCTCAACTACGGCGGCATTTTCGAAGCCGATTACGGTTTTGAAGGCGGCAAGAGCTTCGGCCTTACGATAGCCGCGCTCGGTTTTCTCTGCGCGAGCATCGGCGGCGTCATCCACCTCAACATAATGAAAAAGCTCGGCAGGATAAAGACACGCGACGGCGACCACAAAGCGATGTATTCGGAAGAAATAGATTCCGAAAACGAGATACCCATGCAGGAAAGCATAGACAAACTCACGATACAGATCGCTCTGATCGCGGCCGCGTATACGCTGACTTACCTGATCATGTCCGGTCTCGGCGCGCTTCTGCCCGGTATGAAATCGGTGATCTTCGGCTTCAACTTCCTGCTCGGCGTGCTCTCGGCGACTCTCATAAAGCTGCTTTTGAATTTCCTGCGCAAAAAGAATATCATCAAAAAAGAATACACGAATAACTTTCTTATGACGCGTACGAGCAACTTTTTCTTCGACCTTATGGTCGTCGCCGGCATAGCGGCGATAAGGCTCGGCGCTTTGCAAAACTACTGGGGCATCATTCTGATAATGGGCTTCGTCGGAATGGTGATAACGTATCTATATAACCATTTTGTTGCAAAAAAACTGTTCCCCGAATATCAGGAAGAGCAGTTTCTCATGATGTACGGCATGCTCACGGGTACGGCGAGCACCGGTATAATACTTCTGCGTGAGGCTGACGGCGAATTCGAAACGCCGGCGGCTGACAATATGGTATATCAGAACTTCCCGGCGATCGTATTCGGTTTTCCGATGATGCTGCTCGCAACGCTCGCGGGCACCAGACCGGTTTTGACGCTCATAATACTGATCGTGTTTTTCGCCGTTATGAACGTCATTCTTTTCAGAAGCAGGATATTTAAATTCAAGAAAAAAGAGGAACAGAAAGATGAGCAGCTTTGAGAATTTGAGGATCGTTGACAACTTCTACCAGACGTCGTTGTTTTTCCCGATGCCTACGGTCATAATAAGCACGCTGTGCGACGACGGGATGACATCGCTCGGTCCGTATTCGCTCGTTCAGCCGTACTACGTCGCCGGCAAGGATTATTACGCCATGCTCCTTTGCTGCCGCAATTCGTCGAACACGGCGCAGAATATTCTTAAAAACGGCAAATGCGCGCTCAACTTCATAAGCGACGATCCGAAGATGTTCAAAGAGGCGGTGAAACTCTCGTGGCCGGGCGACAAACCCGAAGAAAAAATGCCGAAATGCAATTTCCGCCGCGAAAAGAGTCTCATCGAAGAAGAAACCGGCGAAAAGCGCCCCGAGGTGCTTACAGACGCGATCGAGGTCATAGAATGCACGTGGATGAGAGAACTTGACGGAGCCGGCAAAGACCTGCCGGGAGAGCTGAACGGCTATGAGGGACCTTATCACGACTTCAACGGCATAACGAGCAAATTCGGCGCGCACTTCATTCTTCGCGTTGACAAAATACTCATGAAAAAGAAATACAGAGACGCGATAATCAACGGCGTCAGAGCTCAGGACTTCCCCGCTCTGCCGGTCGATTACGGCTACCGCGATTCGAAAAACTTCTGGTTTCACAGAAAGGCGCGTATGAGAGCGGAACTTCTGCAGATGCGTCAGGCGACTCTCGAGTCGGTCAGATACGCCGCCGACAGAGCCGACGACAAGGTCAAATTCACAGACGGCGCTCTCAAGACCGTTCTCGGCGTGCCGCGCGTATTTCTGCCGCTCGTTCTGAAAGGCTGCGTGAGCTGGGCGAAAGAAAACAACGTCGAGCTCATAACCGAAGAACACATGAAGATCATTAACGACAAAAGAGCAAAAGAAAAAGAGAAGGGTAAAAAATAACAGCGGCGCCGATAACGCCGATGAAATGACAAAGGACTGCCGGCAGGCAGTCCTTTATTCTGCGTCTCGTTTTTTATCTGATCTTTTCGACCACGACTCTGACTGACGCGGTGAAGCCCATATAATCGACCGTAACGACCGTTTCGCCGACGGCTTTCGCGGTGATCTGACCGTTCGCGCTGACGTTGATCAGGTCGTGATCGTAATCGTCGCGTATCGTGAGCTGCTGATCCCACGCCTGAAGATCCGACGGGATATCCTTTGTTTTGGCGTCTGTAAAACTCGATTTATTGCCCCAGAGCATCAGATATTCGTTTGTGGCGCTCTTGGCTATGAACGCCGGCTGTTTCGTCTCGTTTCTGTAATAGAACGTGACCGTATCTATCTCGGGATAGAACGCCACGGGCTTGGACTGATCGAGATAGTCGGGAGCCACGGCGAATTCGCACATGAGATCGTTGAATTTCGCATACACCCTTACGACCTCGTCGCACAGCAGTTTAACGGTGCACTTTTCTTTATTGACCGTCACTTTCGTCTCGTCGTAGAAATATTCGATCTGCGAAAGTATCCCGGCTTTCTTCGTCGTCTCTTCTCTTCCGTTTTTGTTCATAAGCGATACGGCAAAATTCTTGGATCCGCCTTTTTTGGTTATATTGAGCGTTCTGCCGCTTTGATTCGAATTGGTTATACGAAACTGGATATAATCCGGAGTATTCGTTCTGTCGCTCTTGGACGCCTTTCCGCCGTTGTCGTCGAGCTGATCTTCATGCCCATAAAGATCCGTGCCTACCCACGTTATCGGCGCCATACGCGTAGGCCAGTTGCCCCAGTCGAATCCGGTCGGCTGATACGCGTAAGCTATATACTGCTGAACGTTGAAGATGTCTATGTGCCCGAGCGGGTCGCCGGTTATGCCCATATTATGTATGCACTCGCGGATATTGGAACCGTTCGTCTGATGTTTGAGCATCGCTTCCTGACGGAAGTAAATTCCGTCGAACGACGTCATCACATGCACATAGCAGTTGTTTGAAAAACGTGACGCCGTGGCGACCGATACAAAGCATTCATACGCGTCCACGTATTTGACGTCCGCGCTGTCTTCAGAGTCGTTATGCTTATAAGCGGTGCCTCTGAACGTAAGCTTGCCCGGCCAGTCGGGATCGTTTGCCGGCGCCGTATATACTCTTGTGAAATCTCCGAGAGTGTCGTTCCATGAAGCGTACAGATACAGCGTATCGCCGACGACCACCATCGCGCCTTCGCCGCAGCCCCATTTATCTTTTTTGCCGTCGAACGTGACTATCGCTTTGGGATCGCCGTAGCCCCAGCCTTCGCCGGTCCATTTCTCTACGAACGCGCCCTGCGGAGTCTTGCTTCTCGATACGAAAAGGTTGTTGTCAAGGCCGTCGTGCCAGAGTATCGTCGTATACGCCGCGTAATAATACTCGCCTATTTTGATCACGCCGGGGTCGCACGACCAGTTCCAGTCCTCAGACGACGAGGTCGGACGTACCGCGCCCGTGTCCGTGGTCCACGTCTTGCCTTTATCGTAAGATCTTCTGTATTTGCCCCAGTCTACCTCTCCGCCAACTCCGGAGTTGGAAGCGAGCCACGCGTCGATCGTGCCGTCTTCGTTGATTATCATACTCGGACCGTATCTGTAACCGCCGCCGGTGTAGATCTCCCAGCCGTAGTTCGCTACGCGGAAAAGTGAGTCGGCTTCGGACGCGTTTTTGGATATGTACGCCGATTTGAGGTTGTAGCTGTCGCCTCTCGAGACGGTATAGATCTGCCCGTCCTTCACGACGCTCTGTACGAGCACCATGCGGAGAGCGTTGGAAACGATCTGAGCGTAATCAGCGTACGTGACCGTCGACGAGTTCGGTTTCGAAAGATCTATATAATCGGAGAGTCCGGTCTCGGAAGCGAGCTTCGCAACGCCGTAAACGTCAGCGTATTTTCTGTAACCGACTGCGTATAAAAAGCCTCTCAGCACTTCGCCGTAGGTGATCGGATCGTTCGGCTTGAATTCCGTGCCCTCGACCTGCGTCATAAAGCCCTGGTTGACGGCGATCTCCGCGCGTCTCATTTCGGCGGAGTGTTTCTCCATATCTGTATAGACGTTCTCGCAGATGTATACGGACTGCTGCTGCATGAAACCCGTGCAGTTCGCGATATCGTACGCGAAATCTATGCGCGGTACGAGTCCGTCGGCTTTGGCGTCGGCGTTTTTGATGATCGATTCTTTTATAAGTCTCTGCAGTATCGCGGCTCCGTCGCCGTCGTCCGCGGCAGGATCGTTCTTAACGTTTTTGCCCGAGAGTTCTTCATCGGGTATCACGTAACCCGGTCCGCCCGGCACGGGATCGGTATCGACCGGTTCCGTCGCGGGTTCGGTCTGCGCGTCGGTCGAGGCGGGTTCCGTGTCGATCGGCAGCGGTTCAGTCACTATATCGCCGGCTCCGGTCGCCGTTGTGATATCCGGCGTGCCTTCGACGCAGCCTGCAAATATCCCGACGCACGTTGCGATAATAAGCAAAAGCGCGGTAAGTCTGTACTTGTTCATAGTATCACCTTTCGATTTTTTTCTTATTATACAATATTTCAATATGCAAGTCAAGAGCATTATCGGAAAATTTTTATGTAAAAATCTATACCGATTTTTCACGATTATGATTTGAAGCCAGCAGAAATATTGCGTTTTTTATGAAATTTTATCATTTTTGTCGTATTATTTGCAAGAAAAGACTTGATATTATGCAAAACTTGTGATATAATCGGCGATAACAACGCTGAGTGCGGAGGTCATTATGGAAGAATACAAAATTTCAAGATCGGACAGTATATCGCTTCAGTTCTCCGAATCGTCCAATCTGCTCGAACAGTCGGGCTACAGATACGAGCTTCAGGAGAGGGAGACGCCGAACCTTTACAGGTATCTTTTCGACTACGATTCGATACCGAAGGTATCGTTCAACCACCGTCACGTACCGATCAATATGCCCGAAAAAATATGGATAACCGACACGACTTTCCGTGACGGTCAGCAATCCACCTCGCCTTTTACGGTCGATCAGATCGTCGACATATTCAAAATGCTCCACCGTCTCGGCGGCAAAAACGGGATAATCAGGCAGTCGGAATTTTTCGTCTATTCGGAAAAAGACAGACGAGCCGTTCAGGAATGTATGGCGCTCGGATACGAATTTCCCGAGGTGACGAGCTGGATAAGAGCGAACAAGAACGATCTGCAGCTCGTAAAGGATCTCGGGATCAAAGAGACGGGCATACTCGTTTCATGTTCCGACTATCATATTTATAAGAAAATGGGGCTCACGAGGAAGAGCGCGCTTGAAAAGTATCTGAATTCCGTTGAAGAAGTCATAAACTTCGGCATCAAGCCGCGCTGTCACTTCGAAGACATAACGAGAGCCGATTTTTACGGGTTCGTCGTGCCGTTCGCCTCGGCTCTGATGGAGCTCGGCGAGAAATACAACGTGCCGATCAAGATCAGGGCGTGCGATACGATGGGCTACGGCGTAAGCTACCCCGGCGTGGCTCTGCCGCGAAGCGTTCAGGGAATTATATACGGTCTGCTCCACTATTCGAGAGTGCCGTCGGAGATGCTCGAATGGCACGGACATAACGATTTTTACAAGGTCGTCACGAACGCTTCGACCGCGTGGCTCTACGGCTGCTCGTCGGTCAACTGTTCTCTGCTCGGCATAGGCGAGCGCACGGGCAACTGCCCGCTTGAAGCGATGGTGATAGAATACTGTTCGCTGCGCGGCACCGAAGACGGAATGGATCTTTCGGTGATAACCGAGATAGCGAAGTATTTCGAAGAGCACGTCGGTTACGAGATCCCTGTCAGAACGCCTTTCGTCGGACGTAATTTCAATACGACGAGAGCCGGCATACACGCAGACGGCATTCTGAAAGACGAAGAAATATATAACATATTCAATACCGAAAAGATTCTGAACCGTCCGGTGTCCGTCGCGGTCGACTCTCACAGCGGCGCCGCGGGCATCGCTCACTGGCTCAATTCGTTCTATTCGCTTACCGGCGACAACAGGATCGACAAGCATCATCCTATCGTCGCAAAGATCAAAGAGCGCGTGGCGGAGCTTTACGAAGACGGCAGGACCACTGTAATGGGCGACGCGGAGCTTGAGGATATTTTACGCCAGATCGACTTTTCACTGTACGAAAAACTGTCGCATATCAACGTAAAAATCGTACCGTAAATTGTGAAAACGTCAAAAAAACTTTGTAAAATCATCGGCAGAGATTGTAAACAATCGACAAAGAATCTTGACTTTGGTTTTGATTATGATAAAATGTGATCATTAAAATCCAAATTTCAAGAGGACGTTATGAAAAAAATAATCACACTTTTACTTATTGCGATAATGATCGTTACGGCGGTTTCGTGCGCCGACAGCGGTAAGCCTTCGGATACGGTCAAGCAGACCGAGCAGCAGACAAAAGCGGCTCAGCCGACCGAGGCCGCCGATACCGGAGCGGCGACGGAACCCGCTCCCGAACAGCTCCCCGACGTGACCGTTCCCGACGCCGTGCTTACCTACGTTCCCGCCGACGTCTACACGACCAAAGAGGCCGCGGCTGAAAACGGATATAAAGAAGTTTCAAAAGTGAACCTCGCCGACTGGTTCATGGATAAAAAAGAACTTGACTCGAATTTCGAATTCATAATCCCGGCTGAATTCGAACAGATCGAGGGCTACGTTTTCCGTATTCCCCAGGGCAAACACGTAATGGAGATAGACGTTTTCAAGGTTAAGGACAAAGCGGCTCTTCAGAGCGTCATCGCGCTCGCCGAAAAACGCTATGAAAAACTGAAATCGTCAGACTGGAAACTCTACGACGACGAACAGGGCTCCAACGCGAAAATCATAGAGACCGGCAAGATTGAAGCATACGGCGATTTCGTCATATTCACGCTCACAAACGATTCCGAGATCAGCATGCTCCGCGCGAAAAAGCAGATCCACGATAATCCGACCTGCTCCGCCGTTGAAGTCTACAAAGCGATCACGAGCGATCTTACCGAATAATTGAATAAAATCAAAAAAATGCTGTCGCAATGCGGCGGCATTTTTTCGTTTATTATGTTACTGTCGGGTTTGTTTTAAAGATTTCAATATCTTTTTATTTGTAAGTAAAGAATGAAGCATAACGTTTAAACCTCGAGCGCCCCGTGATCTGTTGATCACGGGAGGGGTCAAGAGGGGGTTGGGGAGTTGAAGGGGTGGGGACTCCCCAAGGCGCCGGAGGCGCACAGACTGTCGCCTGCGGCGACACCTTATCAGATTATCTCTCTTATAGCTTTCGGTACGTACTGCGAAAAGTCGACGCCGTACCTTATCAGTTCCCTGACCATGGTCGAGCTGATGAACGCTACTTCCGGGCTTGCGGGAAGGATCACCGTCTCGACCTCGGGCGCGAGTTCTCTGTTGATGAGAGCCTGTGCGTATTCGTCGTCGAAATCAGACGCCGAGCGGCTGCCTTTTACGATCGCGGCGCAGCCGTGCTCTCTCGCGTAATCCGCGACGAGCTTATGCGAGATATCCGCCGTTACGTTTTCATAGTTGTCGGCGACGGCTTTTAAGAAAGCGTACCTCTCTTCTTCGGAAAACATATAATTCTTGCTTGAATTCTCAAAAGCGCAGACGATGACCTCGTCGAACATCGATGCGGCTCTCGCTATAAGATCCTCGTGACCGACGGTCACCGGGTCGAAACTGCCGGGAATAAGCGCGCGCGTCATACCGTTTTCTCCTTTGGTTGTAATTTATAAAAGTATATCCTGCCGGATTTATATATCTTCAGCACTTCGTAATCGCCGCATAGACCGGGTTTTTCGTCGAAAAGCGTGTCCTTATCCCATTCGGCAATAACGAGAGCGTTAGCCGACAGGACGTCATAGACGCGCAGTTTTGCAAGCGCCTCGGGTAAAAGCCCCGAGCCGTACGGCGGATCGAGGAAAACGATATCGAATTTTTCGCCCGATTTTTTAGCCGAACGCAGATATTCCGCGTGATCCATCGTAAGTATCACACACTTTTTATACAGATGCGTCTTGTTGGCGTTTGCGTAGATAACGTCGAACGCCTCGCGCGAGCTGTCGATGAAAACCGCTTTCTCGGCTCCGCGTGACAGCGCTTCGAGACCGAGCTGACCGCTGCCGGCGAACAGGTCAAGGACCTTTCTGCCCTCTATATCGAACTGTATCGCCGAAAAAATGACCTCCTTGGCGCGCTGGAGCGTCGGGCGCGTCGCTTCGCCTTCGAGCGTTATGAGTTTCGTACCTCTTGCCGATCCGGTTATGATGTTCATTTCTTTTCTCCGTTAAAGTATTCGAATATATTCTCCGCCGTTTCCGCGTTTATACCCTTTACAGCCGACAGCTCTTCCGCCGTCGCCTTCTTTATCGCGGATAGCGAACCGAACGACGACAGCAGCAGTTTCGCTTTCGAAGGGCCGACGCCTTTTATTTTTTCAAGAGACGAGGTTTTCAGCGTTTTGCGCTTCGCCTGACTCATGCGCGATACAGCGAAGCGGTGGACTTCTTCCTGAATTCTGTAGATGAACGTAAACAACGTTTTGTCGTTGATGATATCGACCTCGTTTTCATCGTCGCAGAGGGCTCTCGTCTTATGTTTGTCGTCCTTCACCATACCGAAAACGGGGACGTCGACGCCGAGCTGATCAAGCGTCTCGCGCACGGTCGAAACGTGTGTTCTGCCGCCGTCGAGCAGTATCAGATCGGGCAGTACCGGGTATGCTTTCGACTGTTTTTCCGTAGTATTCTTTATACGTCTCGTTATGACCTCGCGCATCGACGCGTAATCGTCTTCGTGCTCCGTCTCTTTTATTTTAAAGATTCTGTAATCCTGCTTTGAAAACGCGGCGTTGTTCAATACGATCATGCCGGCGGTTATGTTCTCGTCGCCGAAGTTCGATATATCGTACGCTTCTATCCGCTCAGGCACTACTTCGAGCGCAAGAGTTGATGCGAGTTTGGCGAGTATCTTCGTCGATTTTTCGTCAGTCTCTTTGAACAGCTTCGCTTTATATGCGGCGTTTTCCGCAGCCATTTCGCAAAGCGCCCTGTTTTTACCGCGTTTCACCGTTCTGACTTCAACGCGTTTGCCGTAAAGATTTGATAAATGCGCGGTAAGCAGTCCGGCTTCTTCGTCCGGCAAAAGATCCGAGACGAGTATCTGTTTCGGCGGCATCCTGCTTTCGTAGACCGACGAGATGAAAGAGGTGATCTCGTCGCCGCCGATATGCCCGCCCGTAAACTCGTAGCTGTCGGTATCAAAGATCATACCCGATCTGATAAAGAAGAACGAGAACACCGTGACTGCGTCGTCCGAATACACGCCGACCGCGTCAACGTTCGTATCCGGCGAAGAAACGACCTTCTGTTTCGCGTACAGAGCGGTCAGCGCGCTGATCCTGTCTCTGTATTTGGCGGCGAGCTCGTAATTGAGTTCCTCTGCCGCGCTGTCCATAAGCTCCGTGAGGCGCTTTTTTTCTTCCGAGATATCGCCGCGCAGTATAACGCACGCGCTTTTGACGAGTTCTGCGTACGCTTCTTTAGACAGCCTGCCCGTGCAGGGCGCGGCGCATCTGCCTATCTGCGAGTAAATGCACGGTCTTTCTTTGCCTATATCGCGCGGGAATACTTTTTTGCAGACCGGCAGACCGACGGTTCTCGAAACGGTCCTGATTATCGACCGCACCGTGGCGGAGTTGGAATACGGTCCGAAATAAACGCCGCCGTCGGCGTCTCTTTTTCTCGTCATTACGAGGCGCGGATAATCCTCTTTCGTGACCTTGATATAGGGGTAACTCTTGTCGTCTTTGAGTTTGATATTGTATTTCGGGGAAAACTGCTTTATCTTGCTGTTTTCGAGCGCGAGGGCTTCCATTTCGGTATCGCAGAGGATATAGTCGAAATCGTATACCATCGACACCATTCTGCGGGTCTTCGCGTTTTTCGCGCCCGCGCCGAAGTACTGCGACACGCGGTTTTTGAGCGCCGCCGATTTGCCGACGTATATCACCTCGCCGCCTTTGTCCTTCATTATATAAACTCCGGGGCAAAGCGGCAGCCGCATCGCTTTTTTTCTTAAATACTCGGTTCTATCGTTCATGACATTAAAAAAGCGGATAAGAAGACCTGTCGGTCACGGCAGGTATGCTTTTCCGCTGTTGTGTGATCTTATTCTGAAAGTCCTGATTCGCTCAGTTCCTCAAGGCCGTTGAGCGCTTCTATCTCGTCTTCGCCGTCGGCGATGAGGGTGATCTGCGTATCCTGCGTGATGTTGAGAGACAGCACGCCGAGAAGGCTCTTCGCGTTTACGCGGCGCTCGTCTTTCTCTACCCAGATGGAACTCTTATAGGAATTTGCTTTCTGAATGAAAAACGTTGCGGGACGTGCGTGAAGACCGATAGGTATTCTGACGGTTACGTTACGTGTTATCATATCTTTACTCCTGCTTGCCATAGTATTCGAAATTAAATAGCTTTTATGACATTATATCAAAAAGTTTTAATAAAATCAACGGTGATTTTGCATAAATCTTTGTTGAATTCGAGAATTTTTAATGTATATTTTATATCATTATTCTGCTTTTTCAAACGAAACGACCGTTATTTCGAGTTTCAGATCGCCGCTCGTGACGGTCAGCTTATCGCCGATGCGGCGTATTTCGCCGTAGGTGAACAGTCCCGATTCGGTAACGGTACCTCTGCATATGACCGCGGCGGTCACGTCGGCTTTGCCGTCGCCTTTATCATCTATACGGTACCCTTCGGTCAGAGCGCCGAACGTCACGCCGTTTTCCGTTCTGAATTTATCTCCGACCTTCAGTTTTTCGGTCTCTTCTTCTGCGACGGCTGACGCGGTGAACGTGATCTTATAGTCTTCTTCTTTGAGATAATTTCCGCTGCCGGTATGAGTGATCCGCATTACGAGGCACAGGATCGATATGAAAGCGACGACGACTATGATCGCGTCGGCTGCATTGAAAGTTCTTTTACTCATTCAGCGCCTCCGTATACATCATCGTGATATTTTCGTATTCGGTCTTCTCGGATATTATTTCAGCCGATGCCGCGCCGAGACCTATCACAAAGAACAGCATCGTGCAGATACGGTTGTCGGTAAGTACGCTGTCGGTCACGCCGAAGAACAAAAGCGATATAACGGCGGTAAGCGCGGCGAATACGACGCAGCGAAGTTTTTTGTCGGCCGCTTTCGTAAGGTTCGATACGCAGTAGCTTATGAATATCGCCGCCGCGGCGAAGAACAGCAGCAAAAGCAGGACTCCGCCCTCTGACATTATCTGCAGATACATACTCTGCGCGTCGGGCGCGTCGCCGTAACCCGGAAGAGCGTATACCGGATAAACGAAGCGGAACGAACCGACGCCGGCGCCGGAAAACCATTCTCTGCCGATCAGGCGCCATACGCCGCTCCATACCGAGCCTATATACGCGCTCTGCGTTTTCAGCGCGTTCACCGCCGTGTTATAAACGACCGGCGGTATCAGAACTGCCGCGGCGACCGCCGCCGTGACCGACGGGATAACGACCACAGCCGCCTTTTTGCTGTAAAGCAGTATGACGATGAAGTTGCCGAGAAGCGCCGCGAAGACGGCGAACACCTCCTGAGTGAATACGAGCGAAACAAGAGAGAACGAGTACGCAATAAAATATGCGAGCCGCTTTTTTCCGCCCGAAAGCGTCAGATAAAGAAGCAGCGGCGAAGACAGTAAAAGATACGCCGCAAGCACCGAAGACGAGCCGAAGAACATCGACATGCCTACCGTAAGATCGGAGAACAGACTGCGTGAAGAAAATATCGTCTCGGGCGAGCCGAACAGATAAAAGAACAGTCCGACGCTCGAAACCACGACGCACGAGAAAGCCGCGGCGGAAAACGCGCGGTAAAGCCATTCCTTACGGCAAAGCAGGTTGCGGCATAAAAAGTAAGCGAAGATACATACGGCGTAAAGCGAGCCGTCGTAAGACGAACCTCCGGGCGAGGCGACGCGCCCGAGCAGGGTCACCGCACCGAGAAGCATCACCGAAACGTCGATGAGCGAAAAACGGAGCGCTCTTTTTCTTCTCACGGTCTTTAACATATAGGACGCGAACGTGAAGCCGCAGAGCAAAAGCGTTACCCTCTCGCGGACGAACGGCAAAACCGCCGCGATCATCACCGCGCCGGATTCGGGCAGGTAAAGCACCGCGATGAGCAATATCACGGACAGTACCGTCAGAGGCACCGCCGCCGGATTGAGCAAAAACGAGCAGAGACCCGTGGCCATGCCGAGCAGCAGGGCTATGCTCGAGTTCCGTATCTTAACGGGTCCTTCGGTTATTTTGCTCTTGTCCGCTCCGATAAGATCGAAAACGGCGAATGAGAGCAGCCTGCTTTTATGGACAGTATCGGCAAGCGACCTGCCTGAGAAGAAGAACAGCGACAAAACCGTCATCGCGGCGGCGGCGTAAACGACGTTCATACCGATATCGCGCGAAAAAGCGAACCGCATGACGAAATATTCGAGCGCGGCGTAGATGCCGGTCGAAAGAAGGTATATGCCGATATCGCGGGTCCTGATATAAAGAAGCTTGTATAAAAACGCGTGGACGGCGTTTTTGACCTTGTTTTCGGTAAACACGCGGCTTACCGCATCGCGGGCGCGGGATATGAAGCTTTTTTTGGAATTGAGCTTTTCGCAGAGTTTTGCGGTCCCGCTTTCTTTCAGCACTTTGTCGGCTTTGCCGTAACTGCCGAAAATACGCGGCAGCACGCCTTTTTTCTCCGGCTTGTCCGCACTGTTTTTCGCCACGCGTATCACCTCCTTAATCTTTTTTGTCTTTGAGTTTTTCGAGCAGGTCGGGGCGGTATTTCGCCGTCTGTTCGACCGCCTTTTCCCTGCGCCATTTCGCTATGTTTTCGTGATGTCCCGACAAGAGTATATCGGGTACTTTTCTGCCTCTGAATTCGTACGGTCTCGTATACTGCGGATATTCGAGAAGGCCCGACGCGATGCTCTCGTCGAGATAGCAGCTTTCATCCGCGAGAACACCCGGTATCAGCCGCGCCACGCAGTCGGTAAGTATGCACGCGGGCAGCTCGCCGCCGGTGAGAACGTAGTCTCCGATCGATATACGCTCGTCGACGACCTCTTCGAGCGCCCTCTCGTCGATACCCTCGTAATGACCGCAGAGGATGATCAGATCGTCATAAGCGGATAAGCGCGCCGCAGTTTCGTGATCGAGTATTTTGCCTTTAGGATCCATGTAGACCGTGCGTTTTTTCGACGTATCGGGTATTTTTGCAGAGATCGCGTCGTGGCAGGCGCATACGGGCGGAGCCGCCATGAGCATGCCCATACCGCCGCCGTAAGGCGTATCGTCGACCTTGTTGTGCTTATTGTTCGCATAGTCTCTTATGTTATAAACGTTCACCGTTATCGCGCCCGATTGCCGCGCCCTGCCGATTATGCTCTCGGAAAGGACCGTATCGACGAGCGCGGGAAAAAGCGTCATTATATGAAAATTCATTCGAACATTCCCTCGATAGGTTTTATAAATACCGCTTCGTCGGTCAGCTTTTTTATGAACTGCGGCACGTCCGGGACCTGTACCGTTCCCTTTTCCGTTTTGATGAAATAGATATCCGAAGCGGGATATTCCTCGATGCTTTCGACGGTGCCGTAAACTCTGCCGTCGTCGGCGTCGAGCACCGGCAGACCGATGAGATCGCAGATCAGTATCTTGTTTTTCGGCAGATGCAGATCTTCGCGGTCAACGTAGACCGTTTTGCCTTTGAGCGCCGCGGCATCTTCTACGGTGTCGACACCTTCGAATTTGACGACCGCCGAATTTTTCGAGCCGTGCGAAGACGTTACGGAAAGATACCTCTCCCCGTTTTCGTCGAGATACAGCTTTTTGATCTTATAAAACGACGAAGGTTCGCCGCACCATAATTCTATTTTCACTTCTCCGCGCACGCCGTGCGTCATACGGATGAAGCCCTGTTCGATATATTTTTTCTTCAACTTTTATTCCTGTTCTCCGTATAACGGTTTTCTCATTTCTTTAAACTGCGATTCATATCGCGTCAGCGATATCTCGAGCCGCGTAAGCGGCATATCGAGCGCAAAGCGCATATCGAACCGCGTCAGCGGTATATCGATTTTTATCGATATATCTCCTGACGGAGATTCGATATTTTGCACGGTGTGCAAATCGATATAGGCTCATTTCATTCGCCTTCGATATATCGCCTTACGGCGATGTGTTTTATTTTTTTGATTCAGAAAGCCTTTTTATATACGCGACCGTCATCTCCCGGTACATAACAAAAAACATTTTTACTACTGCATCATACCATATTTTTTTGATTATTGCAAGGGTTTTTTAAAAAAATAATCAAACGGTCCCAAATTTCAAATTATTTATTGACATTGAACTATATTTGTATTATAATAAATTTAATAGAATCAGGGAGGAGCCTTTTATGGAAGAACGGACGCCGTTATTTAAAACTTATGAAACGGAAGACAGTTTCGATCAAAGATACAAAAGAGTGACGTACAGGATCAACAAAGCCGAAACGGCGTACGACGCGGCGTTCGTTTTACTGTGCATCGTACTTCCGATATGCAGCATCACCCTCATAACGCTTGCCGTACTGAAAGGCGCTTATACGTCGACAGCTGCCGGCGCGTTTCTTCTGCTGCTCTCGGTATTTTATATATGGCGTCTGCCGTATTTCGTCGTTAAAAGAAGATGGAAGGAATATGAGAAAAACGGAAATCCTCCGTGCACGACGCTTTACTATGAAGACTGCCTCACCATCGAAAACGGTCAGGATACGAGAAAATTTGAGTATAAGGATATAACGTATATTGAAAAAAACGATGACGGGATATATATGCGTTATAAAGACAAGATCGCCGTATCCGCGCCTTATTCCGCTTTTGTTATCGGCGATCCGGACGGTCTGTTCGATCTCATTTCATCAAAAGCGAACACGGAAAAAAAGGCTTCCCCCTCATTTATAATCAATACGGCGTTTATGTTTATTCTGATCGCCGCCGTGATCGCCGTTACGGTGATACTGAGTCTGAATTATCTGAAAATTTAAAATAAAGGAGATTTTGTCATGAAATTATTTATTTCCGCCGATATTGAAGGCACCTGCGGGATAACCTGCTGGGAGGAGACCGAATACGGCCACCCGAGATACGGCTATTTTGCCGAACAGATGACCGCCGAAGTCAGCGCGGCGTGCGCCGCCGCCGACAGACTCGGCTGGGAGATACTCGTCAAAGACGCGCACGACAGCGCGAAGAACATACTGCCGGACAAGCTTCATCCGTCGGCGCTCCTGCTTCGCGGCTGGGCGGGCGATCTCAACTGCATGATGAGCGGTATAGACACCGGCAAATTCGATGCGGCGGCGTTCACCGGCTACCATTCGGCTGCCATGAGCGAGGGCAACTCGCTGTCGCATACGATGACGACTGCGGCTCACTATGTGAAAATAAACGATAAATACGCGTCGGAATTCGTTATAAACGCATATACCGCCGCGATGTACGGCGTGCCGGTGATATTCATATCCGGCGACGAGGCTTTATGCGAGGCGGCGAAGGAGATGATACCCGGTATCACCGCCGTTCCGACGAAACGCGGCTTCGGCGGAGCGTGCATATCCGAGCATCCGGAACGCGCCTGCGAAAACATACGCCGCGGCATGGAAGACGCTTTGTCTTCCGATTTCAGAAAAACCTGCAAAGTCAAGCTGCCCAAGCATTTCGCGGTCGAGATAGCTTACAGAGACATAAACGAGGCGAACAGAAACAGTCTCTACCCCGGCGTGGTGCGCCTCGACGGCAAAACGCTTTTATTCGAATCGGATTCTTATACCGAAGTGCTTCGCATGATACACTTCATACTGTGATACGGAGGGAATTATGTATTTATTCTGCAGATCTTCTTCACACAGCGTTTTTTCGAACACGCGCGAAAGCCGTACCGACCCGCACCGCCTGACGCTGTACGGATGCAGGGGCGCCGTCTGCGCGGGTCAGATAGTTTTGCGCGAGCACGGGGATTTTACGATCAATGAAGTAAAATTCACCGATTTCTCCGCTCCGTTCATCTGCGGCGAGGGAAACGTGCGTTACTTATATCAGGATACGATAACGTATAACGACGGCGTGCCGTATCCCGATAAGCTGTCGGACGCGAAAAGCCGCTTCGTCAAAGCCGAATACACGCAGAGCGTATGGGTGATCGCCGACATAGACGAAGACGCGGTCGGCGGTCTTTGCCGCTTCAACGCGGTCGTCGATACGACGGCGGGCGTTTTCACCGTGCCCTGTTCTGTAAGGGTATACGGAGTGACAGTGCCGCCGGCTGACAGAAGCGAATTCTGCCTCGAATACTTTTTAAACCCGTTTTATAAAGACGCCGGCGAGATCGGATCCGAAAAATGGTATCAGTTCCTTGAATCGTACGCGCAGTCGCTTTCGTATCTGCGCAACAACAGCTTCGACGTCTGCTTTATGCCGCTTCTGACTCACGCGAATTCGAAACGCATATCGGAGACCGAATGGGAGCTTGATTTCTCGTTTGTCGACGAATATCTCGATTTCATGCTCGCGCGCGTGCCGGTAAAGCATATTTCGGCAAGGTCGATAATTGCCTCTGTCATGGGCGACGTTCTGCCGGTCATAGATTACGACGGCTCGGTCAAAGACGTCAAATATACCGAAAAAGACGCGGAATTATGGTTATACGCCTATTTCGGCGGACTGTACCGTCATTTTGAAGAACGCGGTCAGCTCGGACTTCTGCAGTTCAGATTACAGGACGAGCCGCATTATACGGAGTGCTGGAAATGGGCGCGGCAGATTTGCGGAAAAGCCGCGCCGGGCGTCGTCTGCGGCGAGCCGATAGACGAGCATACGTCGGGCGTCGGACTTGAAGGGTACTGCGATCAGTTCATACCGAGGATCAACGTCTACGACGAAGGCGCCGATTATTACGACAGAAGAAAGAAAGCCGGCGATCAGCTCTGGGTCTATTCGTGCTGTTTCCCGGAGGAATCGTGGTTTTTGAACAAATTCATAGATCAGCCGCACAGATACAGCCGTTTAATGAGCTGGGCGTGCTACGCGCGCGGTATCGACGGCTTTCTGCACTGGGGCTATAACTACTGGTCGGAATCAAGTCTGTACGGAACGGGCTCTCACGCGAGATTCAAGGGCGACGGATTCATCGTCTACTACGATAAAGAAAACAACCGCGTGACGCCGTCGAACAGATATTTCGCAACGCTCGAAGGCATAACGGAATACGAACTGCTCAAGATCGTTGAAAAGAAAGACCCGGCGCTCGCGAGATCGATATGTCTTTCGGTCGTGCGGAGCTTCACGGACTTTGAAAACGACCCCGAAAAACTCGATCTCGCGCGGATAAGGCTGCTCGAAGCGGCGGAGGCGTGTTCGTTATGAAAATAAAGGTCAAATCGCTTATCGAATACGCCGTGACGTTTACCGTGTTCTGCGCCGGTCAACTGTTTTTACTGCTCGCGGGCACGCCGTTCTGCGTCGGTTTCGCGGTCGCTGTAATCGCCGCGACGACGCTGACAATGTTCATAACGAAAAGATACATACCCGGCGCGGTGTTCGCCGTTATGTGTCTGTCGTTCGATTTCATTTTCGCCGCGCCGGGGATGCACGTCATGTTTTATTTGATATCGGCCGCGCCGGTACTTCTGATTTTCGGCATGGTGTTTATGGCGAACAAATTCGAACTCGGTCTGCTCTTCTCCGACCTGCTCGGCGTTTTTGCCGGTTATTTTCCGTTTTATCTGGCCGTAAAATACGCAATGCCGTATTTTGCCGAAGGGGAAGCGCTTACAAGGCTTGTTTCCGCTTCCGGTATGCCGGTGCTTGCCGGTTTTCTTTCCGCCGCGGTGATCACGTTTTTCGCCGTGCCCGCCGCGAACGTGATAACGAGAGACGGTTTTTAAAATTTACAAATAACGTGTATATAAATTTATAAAATTTTGATATCATAGTTTGTATCACTATTTTCCCGAGGTTTTTTCATTACTATGGCGATTTCAAAAAGATTCATCCAACCCATACCGGAGACGGTGCTGCCGTGCATACCCGTAAGGGGCTCGGTCGCGTTTCCGAACATAACGATAAATTTCGAGCTGACGCGCGATATCTGCAAAAAAGCGTACGAGGCGGCGAACAACGCCGACGGTTACGTTTTTATCGTCACGCAGGAAAACGTGTCGGCCGAACGTCCGAAAGCCGCGGATCTCTACCGCATAGGCACTGTCGCCAAGATAAAGCAGTGCGCCAAGAGCGCCGACGGTACGATGCGCGTACTGTTCGAAGGCAAATACAGAGCGCTCTGCAATCACTATATCGAAGCGCGGCAGATGATACGCGCGGAACTTATCGCGCGCGAAGTCATCCCCGACGGTATGATATCCCATTCCGACCCGGCGCTCTGCCGTTCGCTCTGCGACGCCGTGCAGGAGATATCGAAATATACGGCAAAACTCTCGCCGCAGATACTTCTCGTGATCTCTTCGACAGAGTCTTTACCGCTTCTGACGGACTTTGTCGCCGCGAATATTCTCGTCAAAAACGAGGATAAACAGCTCGTGCTGAGCGAATTCGATCCGACCGACCGGGCAAAACTGCTTCTGCGTCTGCTCGAAACGGAGATCGATATCCTCAGAACCGAACAGAAGATCAGAAAAAAAGTCAAAGAGTCGATGGATAAGAATCAGCGCGACTACTATCTGCGCGAGCAGCTCAAGGCGATAGAAGACGAGCTCGACGAGGAAGACGAGGAGATAGAAGAGTATTCGGCGAAACTCGAAGCGTCTGCTATGCCGGAAGAATGCAAAGAGAAGATCGGCAAAGACATAAGAAAGCTCGCAAAGTCGCCTTACACGTCGGCGGAAAGCTCCGTTTTGCGCAACTATCTCGACGCGGTGTTCGACATACCGTGGGGCAAATATACGAAAGACCGGACCGATATAGATCTTGCAAGGAAGATACTCGACCGCGACCACAGCGGACTGGAGCGAGTCAAAAAGAGGATACTTGAATTCCTCGCCGTAAAACAGCTCAATCCCGACGCGAAAAGCCCGATAATCTGCCTTGTCGGACCTCCCGGCGTAGGCAAAACGTCCATCGCCTCTTCGGTAGCCGAGGCTACGGGGAGAAAGTTCGTACGCGCCTCGCTCGGCGGCATACGCGACGAAGCCGATATCAGAGGCCACAGAAAGACGTATATCGGCGCGATGCCGGGCAGGATAATCAACGCGATAACGAACGCCGGCTCGATGAACCCGCTGATACTGCTCGACGAGATAGACAAGATGTCGAGCGATCTGCACGGCGACCCGGCTTCGGCTATGCTCGAAGTTCTCGACGGCGAGCAGAACGTGTCGTTCCGCGACCACTTCATCGAGATGCCGGTCGACCTTTCGCGCTGTATGTTCATCTGTACGGCCAACACGCTCGATACGGTGCCGAGACCTCTGCTCGACCGTATGGACGTGATCGAGCTCGACACGTATACGAAAAACGAAAAATTCGACATTGCGCGCCGTCATCTGATACCGAAACAGAGAAAACGCCACGGGCTGAAAGCCGCGCAGTTTGCGATAGACGACGAGGCGTTATATGAAATAATCGACAGCTACACGCGCGAAGCGGGGGTCAGAAACCTCGAACGCACGATCGGTTCGCTTATGAGGAAAGCGGCGGTCGAGCTCGCTTCGGGCAAGGTGAAAAAAGTCGTTATAAAGAAAAAAGATCTTGAGACGTATTTAAGCGGTCACAAACTGCCGCCCGAGAAGATCGACGACGAAGATCAGGTCGGCTGCGTGAACGGTTTGGCTTACACGTCCGTCGGCGGCGATCTGCTGAAGGTCGAAGCCGCCGTGACGGAAGGCACGGGCAAGCTCGATCTTACCGGTTCTCTCGGCGACGTGATGAAAGAATCGGCGCACGCGGCGATAACGTACATAAGAACGGTCGCCGACAGACTCAACATAGACCCGCTGTTTTACAAAAACAGAGACATACATATCCACGTACCCGAAGGCGCCACACCTAAGGACGGTCCGTCAGCCGGCGTGACCATGATGACGGCGGTCGCCTCCGCTCTGACCGGTACTCCGGTAAGGCGCGATACGGCTATGACCGGCGAGATAACGCTTCGCGGCAAGGTTTTGCCGATAGGCGGGCTAAAAGAAAAGACGATGGCGGCGTATACCGCCGGCGTCAAACGCGTGCTGATACCGTTCGACAACGTTTCAGACCTTAAAGAGATCGACGAGACCGTGCATAACGCGCTCGAATTCATACCCTGCAAGACCGCCGACGAGGTTCTCGAAGCGGCGTTCGTAAAAGGCGGCAAGCCGGAGAGCGGCGCTTATACGGTCATCGGGCAGAACAGCGACAGACCGGGTATCAGGGCATGAACCTGAACCTAAACAAAACCGAGCTTGCGATATCGGCAGGCCGCTCCGACCAGTTTCCGAAAGACGGGCTGCCTCAGATCGTGTTTTCAGGCAGATCAAACGTCGGAAAAAGTTCGCTTATAAATACGCTTTTGAACCGGAAATCGCTTGCAAGAGTGAGCTCCGCTCCCGGCAAGACCGTGACGGTCAACTTTTACAGAATCGACGGTAAACTGTTTTTCGTCGATCTGCCGGGTTACGGCTACGCGAAACGCCCGGACGATAAAAGAAGCGGTTTTTCAGCCGTTACCGACGCGTATCTGACTAAGAGCGAAAATATCGTGCTCGTGCTTCAGCTTGTCGATCTGAAGGTCGGGCTGACCGACGACGACAGGATGATGCTTTCATGGCTTTCCGCGAACGGGATACCTTTCTGTATCGTCGGCACAAAAGCGGACAAGCTGAATAAAACCGACCTCCGCGCTTCGGTATCGGCACTCTGCTCCGATCCGTCAGCGGGAGCCTCTCCGGTGATACCGTTCTCTTCTCTGAACGGAACGGGTAAAGACGACGTATGGAAGAAGATCCTTCAGCATCTGGATTAAGGTGATTTTATGATCCACGAAAATTATACCGTAAACGAAAAAGGTCATCTCTGCGTCGGCGGCGCGGACTGCGTTGCGCTTGCCGAAAAATACGGCACGCCGTTATACGTGCTTGACGAAGATATGATACGGCAGAGATGCCGCATATACAAAGCCGCGCTCAAAGAAGCGTTCGGCGATACCGCTTTGCCGTTTTTCGCAAGCAAGGCGCTCTCTTTTCTCGGGATTTACAGAATAATAGCCGAAGAAGGACTCGGCACGGATATAGTTTCGCCCGGCGAACTCTACACGGCGAAAAAAGCGGGCTTCGATATGTCGAAGTCATGTTTTCACGGCAATAATAAAACCGACGCTGATATAGAATACGGCGTAAACGAAGGCGTGGGCTGGTTCGTCGTCGACAGCGAAGAAGAGCTTTTTGCGCTCGACCGCATCTGCGGCAGACTCGGCAAAAAACAGAAAATACTGCTCCGTCTTACGCCGGGCATAGATCCGCATACTTTCGCCGCGGTGCAGACCGGCAAGGTCGACAGCAAATTCGGCTCGCCGATAGCGACCGGCGCGGCTGAAAAGATAGTCAAAAAGGCGCTTACGCTTGACAATATCACGCTCTGCGGCTACCATTGCCATATCGGTTCGCAGATATTCGAATGCGAACCTTTCTGCCGCGCGGCGCGCATCATGGCTTCGTTCTCGCTCGATATGAAGAATAAATACGGTTACGAGGCGGAGATAATCAATCTCGGCGGCGGCTTCGGCGTAAGATATACCGAAAGAGACAAAGAGATAGACGTGTTCTCTTACACGAAACAGATCGGCGACGAACTGAAGGAATTCTGCAGACTTAACGGCATGAAAACACCGAGGGTGTTCATGGAGCCGGGGCGCGGCATAGTCGGCGCGGCGGGCGTGACGCTCTATACGGTCGGAACAAAAAAGAACATACCGAAATTCCGCACTTATATATCTGTCGACGGCGGTATGCCCGACAACCCGAGATACGCGCTTTACAGATCCGTCTACACCGCTCTTATAGCGAACAAAGCGGACAAGCCGAGAAGATGCAGATATACCGTGGGCGGCAGATGCTGCGAATCGGGCGATCTTATCGGAGAAGATATGAAAATACAGTCCGCCGAACGCGGAGATATTCTCGCCGTACTCGTCACCGGCGCGTACAACTACTCCATGGCGTCGAATTACAACAGGATCCCCCGTCCGCCGATAGTACTGATATCGGGCGGCAAAGACGCTCTCGCGGTAAAACGCGAAAGCTACGAGGATCTTATCAAAAACGAGGTCTGAAATGTTAAGCCACATAACGCAGATTTTTTCAAGCGGAACAAACATCGCGCTGTTTCTGATCCGTCTGCCGATCGTTGCGATCGCGCTTTCGTTTCACGAGATGAGCCACGCGTACGTCGCGCATAAAATGGGCGACGACACGGCGCGCAATCTCGGCAGGCTGACGATGAACCCGCTGAAGCATCTCGACCTGATCGGCTCGATCTCGCTCGTGCTGTTCGGTATAGGCTGGGCTAAACCGGTACCCGTCAACGCGCGGAATTTCGATAATCCGAAAAAGGGCATGGCGCTGACAGCGTTCGCCGGACCCGTATCGAATCTGATACTTTCGATACTCGGTCTTATACCGTTTGTGATATCGTTCTATCTGCTCGACACGTCTTCGACGGTGCTGTGGCTCATATATCAGTTCTTTTATATGTTCCACTACCTGAACCTCGTTTACGCCATGTTCAATATGCTGCCCGTGCCGCCGCTCGACGGCTCGAGACTCGCTTTGATATTTCTGCCCGATAAGGTCTATTTCGGGATCATGAAATACGAACGGATAATAATGCTCGTGTTCTTCGTATTTCTGTATTTCATCGGATTCGAGTTCATCGGCACGATCTGCTCTTATATTTCAAACGGAATGATATATCTCGTATCGCTGATACCGGGGCTCGGTGAGCTGCGGCTGATCATCAGTTAACGGTAAGCTTATGGAACCTACTTATAAAATAGAGATATTCGAAGGTCCTCTCGACCTGCTTCTCTCCCTAATTTACAAAAATAAAATAGACATTACCGACATTCCGATCTCGCTTTTGTGCGATCAGTATCTCGCTTACCTTGACGAGATGCGCGAGATGGATATGGACATCGCCGGCGAATTTCTCGTCATGGCGTCTGAGCTGATGCTTATAAAGAGCCGTATGCTTCTGCCTCAGCCGGAAGGCGAGGAGAAAGAAGACCCGAGAACACAGCTCGCAAACGCCCTGATCGAATACAAGCACGCTAAAGAGGTCGCGGCGGACCTTGACGAGATGATAAAGATCTACGGCGGCAGGATGGCGAAGGATACCGAGGAGATACCCGCCGACGATTCTTTCATAGCCGAGCACAACGTCATGCTTTTAAAACGCGCGATGACGAGAATGCTCCTTAACGCCGAAAAACGCGAACTGCTTGAAAAAGAGGCTCTCGCCGCGCGGCCGGTCGTAAAGGTGCGACCTTCGGTAACGGGCAGGATACTCGGCGTGCTGAAACGCATCAAGCGTAAAGGCAGGCAGAAATTCGAAGACCTGTTCGATCAGTGCACGAACAGATCGGAACTCGTCGCCGTATTCATGGCGATACTGGAGCTTTTGAAAGTGAGCCGCATAACCGTGAGCGAGCCGGACGAAAAAGAAGATATTTATATCGATATAAATCCAGATTATAAAAAACCGGAAGGACAGACGGATCCTATATGACAGAAGAAGAAAAGATAGAAGAAAGACAGGTTTCGGCGGTAGTCGAGGCGATACTGTTCGCCGCGGGATACCCGGTCGAACGTGAAAAGCTCATCGCCGCCGCCGGCTGCGATGAAGACGCGTTTGAAAACGCGATAGGCATACTGAACGTAAAGTACGGAGACGAGAGCGGCGTAAAACTGCTCTATCTCGACGGCAAATATCAGCTCTGCACGTCGGAGACCTGCATCGACGCGGTAAGAGAAGCTCTCGGCATACGCCGCGGCGGCAATCTCTCGCGCTCGTCTCTCGAAGTGCTTGCGGTCATTGCGTACAATCAGCCGACGACGCGCATTTTCGTCGAACAGGTGCGCGGCGTAGACTGTACTTATACGATATCTTCACTTTTGGAGAAGGGACTCATCGAGGTATGCGGAAAGGTCGACGCACCCGGACGTCCGTCGCTTTACAAGACAACGGACGATTTTCTGCGCGTGTTCGGTCTTTCGTCGATACACGATCTGCCGCCTTTCGAGGTATTTGACGAAAACGGGCAGGTCACTCTGAAACCGGTATAAAACGTCATGTTGTTTTTATACATCCTCGGCGGCGTTTTGCTTCTTTTCATTCTGCTCTGCCTTATTCCCGTGGGGATACGGATCAGATATAACGAAGATTTTTACATGTACGCGGTCGCCGGTTTTATAAAGATCAAACTGATACCGAAGAAAAAAAAGATCAGAATTTCGGATTATTCCGAAAAAAAGATGAAAAAAGCGGCGGAAAAACAGCGCAAAAAGCTCGATAAGAGCAAAAAAAAGAGCAAAACGGCGAAAAAAGAAAGCAAAGACAACGTGCTTACGGCTTCGCTGAAAGATCCCGACCGCAGATTCGATATGATAAGCAGGCTGTACGATATATTGACCGTCGTACTGAGCGAATTTGCGGCGATACTGAAGATAAAATTCTTCAGACTGCACGCCGTTATCGGTTCGCCCGAGGCTTCGACCACGGCGATACTCTACGGCGGCGCGTGCGCCGCGGCGGGAAATATCGTGAATCTGCTCGGGCAGTATACCGATATCGAAAAAAACAAAAAGAATTCCATATACGTGGCGCCCGATTTTACGGCGGATAAAACGACCGCGAGCGCGGACGTGTCGATAACGCTTTGCATCGGCGGCGTATTCGTGTTTTTGATCAAAATAAGAAAGATAATAAAAGAAATACTCGGACTTTTGCAGGAGGACAGTAAAAATGGCTGAAGACAGAAAATTCAACGACGCGTTAAAGACAGCGTTTGACAACCTCAAAGAGATCACCGGTTCGGATACGGTCATCGGCGAACCGATGCAGACGCCGAACGGCACGGTGATCATACCCGTGACCAAGGTCAGCGTCGGTTTTGCGACCGGCGGTTCCGACTTCATCGGCAAACATTCGAAAGAGACCGACGTAGCCAACAGCTTTTCGGGCGCGGGCGGCGGCGGTATATCGGTAACGCCCGTGGCGTTTCTCGTGATCTCTCCCGAAGGCGACGCAAAGATACTTAACGTCAACAATCCCGCCGACAGCAACGCCGATCTCGGCACGAGCATCGTTTCTCTGCTCAACAAAACTCCGGTGATCGTCGATAAAGTCAAGGCGATATTCAAAAAAGACAAAAACAAAGAGACCGAAGAACCGGAACCGGAAGAAGTCGACCTCTCCGAAATAATCGAAACAAAAGAAGAATCCGCCGAAGAATAAGCAATTTATACGGATCTATCGCATAAAATTGACCGGGTGAGGTGATTTTATGTTCAGATCCGTATTATCCGTATTGCTTACGGCTTCTCTTCTCTTTACGCTGCTTATAATGCCTGAAGCGTCGTACGGGCCCGGCGTATCCGCAGGAGCGGCGGCGCTGATCGACGCGGCAAACGGAGAGATACTGTATATCAAAAACGGCACCGAACGCAAAGCTCCCGCGAGCCTGACGAAAATCATGACGGCGATCATCGTGATCGAATCGTGCGATCTGTCGGACACGGTGACGGTACCGCGGGAAGCCGTCGGGACGGAAGGATCGAGCGCGTATCTGTCAGAGGGCGAAAAGTTCAGCATAGAAGAACTTTTGTACGCTCTGATGCTTCAGAGCGCAAACGACGCCGCGGTCGCTCTGGCGCTTCACTGCGCCGGTTCGATCGAAGCGTTTGCCGGTAAAATGAACGAAAAAGCGACGTGGCTCGGTTTATTTGATACGCATTTCGTAAATCCGCACGGTCTGCCCGATAAAGACCATTATTCCACCGCGCTCGACGTGGCAAAGCTCCTCTCGTACTGCATGGAAAACGAAAAGTTCGCATTGATAAGCGGTTCGCGGTCGTACGTGATAAAGGCCGGGGCGGAGCGCAAAGCAAGACAGTTCACAAACCATAACAGACTGCTTTTTGAAAACGGCGGCGTGACCGGCGGAAAGACCGGCTACACTAAGTCCGGCGGCAGATGTCTCTGCACGTATTACGAAAAAGACGGGGTAAAGCTCTGCGCCGCGACGCTCAACGCGCCGGACGACTGGGCCGATCACCGCGCGCTTTACGAATACGGCAGGGATCTTTATGCGCGGATCACGCTCGGCGCCGCCGGTATATATGAGCTTCATATAGTCGGCGGAGTTGTCGATACGGTCACGGCGACCGTATACGAAGACAAAACGGCGTTTGTGAAAAAAGGCGCCGAGGTCAAAAAAGCCGTTTACATGAGACGTTTCGAATACGCGCCGGTCCGCGAAGGCGAGCTGATCGGCTATGCGGTATTCTTTGCCGGTGAAAAAGAAATATGCCGTATACCGCTTTACGCGGATATAACGGCAGCAAAGAAACAAACGGGGTTTTTCTGATGGAGAAAATTAGAATACAGAAATATTTGTCCGAAGCGGGCGTCACGTCGCGCCGCGACGCCGAGGCGGCCATAGCCGCGGGCGAAGTCACGGTCAACGGCAGACCGTGCGAACCGGGGCAGAAGGTCGGCGACGGCGATCTGATAGTATTCAGAGGTAAAAAAGTCAAGAGAATAAATAAAGATAAAGTATACGTTATGCTGAACAAGCCGCGCGGTTTCGTCGCGACGAACGCCGACGAGAGCGGCAGAAAATGCACCGCCGATCTTGTCGCGGATCTCGGGCGGCGCGTGTACCCGGTCGGGCGGCTCGACCGCGACTCGGAAGGCCTTTTGCTTCTGACCGACGACGGAGAGTTCGCAAACATGATGATGCACCCGCGCCACAACATACCGAAGATCTACCACGTGCGCGTTACCGGCTCGGTCACGGAAGAGGCGCTCGGCGTGCTCCGTTCGGAGCTCGTGATAGACGGGTATAAGATCATGCCCGTGCAGGTGGATATAATCGGCGAGACCGAAGAGAGCACTCTTCTCCGCTTCCGTCTGTTCGAAGGGCGCAACCGCCAGATAAGAAAAATGTGCGAACAGGCGGGGCTTCGCGTATCGAGGCTGACGCGCGTTGCGATCGGCGACATCTCCATCGGTAATCTGAAACCGGGCAAATGGCAGCATCTTACCGCCGCGCAGGTGGATTATCTCAAATCAAAAGCGAGTATAAAATAAAAAAACGGAGTTGTTGACCTTCCGGAAAAAAACCGTGGCGAACAACTCCTTTATTATTTTTGAACGATACCGTCTGATATCCGTAACGTTTTCTTCACCGATATATCGCGCGCAGCGCCGCGGGCGGCGGGGGGCGGGGTGCCCGCCCGCGGGATATTGTAAATACTTCGGTGAAGAAATCCGGTGCGGCCTTTCGGTCATCACGTTTTGATAAACAACGCGGCGATCTGATCGGGCGCTGCGCCGGAGATATATTCGCCGATGCCGCAAAGCCGCTCTGACAGCTCTTCTTTTATCAGACGGCAGCCGGCGAGCGATCGCTCAAGTTCGTCGACGGAGCGGGCGCTGAAATAGTCACCGCTGATCCGCACGTCGGAAAGTCTGCCGTTTTCTGCTGTGTAACAGACCTCTACCGAGCCGAACGGGAAACGCGCTCTCGCCGTATGACCGTATTCTTTCGATCTGCCGTAATTCCATTCCCACGTCGAATACTTTTCGGCCGAGAGTTTCTCTATGCCCGCGGTCTGCTCCGCGGTAAACGCGGTCTTATCGGCCTCCACGCTGTTTTCAAGGTAGTTTTTGAGTTTTTCCGCAGTAAAACCGGGAAGATATTCTATAAGGTTGCAGACGCGGCTGCGAACGCTCTTGATGCCTTTGCTCTTCATTTTTTCGGGGTCGGCGTTCAACGCGCCCGACAGATACGACATATCAGCCGAAAAAAGTATCGTGCCGTGGTGCAGCACTCTTTGATTGAATACGCACTGCGCGTTGCCTGAAAATTTGCGCCCGTCGGCGGTCATATCGTTTCTGCCGGATAATTCCGCCGGCACGCCGAGAGCGGAGAGCGCGGAGATGACGGGCGCGCAGAAACGCGCGAAATCAAGCGCGCCGGCGTCGCCTTTTGACGTAATGAAAGTATAATTGATATTGCCGAGATCGTGGAACACCGCTCCGCCGCCGGTAAGCCTTCGCACGACGGCGATGCCGTTATTATCTACGAAATCGCGGTTTATCTCGGCGTAGGCGTTCTGATTGCGGCCAATGATGACCGACCTGTCGTTACGCCAGAGCATGAATACCGGTTCGGCTTCGTTTAAAAGCAGATATTCTTCGCTCGCGAGGTTGAAATACGGATCGGTATTATTGTTTATATAAAGTTTCATTTCAGACTCCGAAATAACGTGATGTTTTCATTATACTCCGAATTTATGAATTTTTAAAGAGCGGTAAAAGAGTAAAGGAATTTTTAATTTAAAGTAAACAATTCGGTTAGGTATTGACAAACGCGTTTTCGTGTGTTAAAATTAGTTTGCTAACAAAGTAATTGAAAGGAGTTACATCATGAGTATCTATGATTTTAAGGTACAGAAAAGAAAAGACGGCGAGCTGGATCTTGCCGAGTTAAAGGGCAAAGTTCTGCTGATAGTCAACACGGCGACGGGCTGCGGCTTCACCCCGCAGTACGAGGGTCTGCAGAAGCTGTACGAAAAGTATCACGAGCAGGGCTTTGAGGTGCTCGACTTTCCGTGCAACCAGTTCGCAAATCAGGCGCCCGGCGACGACGAGCAAATACACGAATTCTGCACGCTGCACTACAAGACCTCTTTCGATCAGCTGAAAAAGATCGACGTCAACGGCGACGCCGAATCTCCGCTTTACACCTATCTGAAGGAACAGGCTCCGGATGAAGAGGTAAGCGGCCTCAAAAACAAAGCGACTATGAAAATGATTTCCACGATAAGCAAAACGACGACAAAGCCCGGCGACATAAAGTGGAATTTCACGAAATTCTTAGTCGACCGCGAAGGCAACGTAGTTAAGAGATACGCGCCGGTCTACGACGCGGACGTAATAGAAGCCGATCTGATAAAACTGTTATGAGCGGCAGATACGATCCCCTTCTGCTTAAAAATCAGCTCTGCTTTCCGATCTATCTCTGCGCGAAAGAGATCGTGAACAAATATGCCGAGCCGCTTGCCGAGATCGATCTGACCTACACGCAATACCTTATAATGATGTATATGTGGGAGGAAGAGAGCGCGACCGCCAAGCAGATATCAGACGTACTGCTGCTCGATCAGAGCACTCTTACGCCGCTTTTGAAAAAGCTCGAGGCGAAAGAGTATATCACGCGGCGCAAGTCCGACGAAGACGGCAGAGCCTCCGTAATAACGCTCACCGAAAAGGGATATAATCTCAAAGACTCCGCGCTCTCTGTGCCGGAGAGGATGAGATGCTGCATCGACGTGAACGAAGAAGAAGCGGTACAACTTTATAAGATCATGCGGAAAATAATTTACAACATAAGAAAGGAAAAATGAATCATGGTAGTAAAAGTAACAACTGAAAATTTTGATGAAGAAGTTTTGAAATCCGACAAGAGAGTCGTAGTCGATTTCAACGCAGACTGGTGCGGTCCGTGCAGAATGCTCGGCCCGGTAATTGAACAGTTATCTAATGAACATCCCGAAGTCAAATTCGTATCGGTCAATATCGACCACGAAGACGAGCTCGCCGAAGAATATATGATAAGTTCTATTCCCTGCCTTGTCGTATTCAAGGACGGAGCTGAGATAAGAAGAAGCGTCGGCTTCAAGCCGAAAGACGCGCTTTTGCAGCTGCTCGGCTGATATGTACGATATAATCATAATCGGCGCCGGGACCGCCGGCATGACGGCGGCGATTTACGCGCGGCGCGCGTCGAAATCCGTGCTCGTGCTCGAAGCGGGCGCGTACGGCGGTCAGATAATAAACACGCCGGATATCGAGAATTACCCCGTTGAAGCTCATATCTCTGGCTACGATTTTGCGACTAAGCTGTATGAGCAGACAGCCGCGCTCGGCGCGGAATTCGCGTTTGAGAGAGCCGAAAAGATCGAGCTCAACGGAGATGTAAAGACCGTAGTCACGCCGTACAACAGATATGAGGCGAAGGCGGTCATAATAGCGACCGGCTCGTCGAACAGAAAACTCGGTCTGCCGCGGGAAGACGAACTTACGGGCCGCGGCGTATCTTACTGCGCGACCTGCGACGGATCGTTTTTCAAAGGCAAAAAAGTAGCCGTCGTAGGCGGCGGCAATACCGCGCTTGAGGACGCTCTGTATCTTTCCGACATAGCCGAGACCGTTTATCTGATACACAGAAGAGGCGATTTTCGCGGCGATGAAGCGACCGCAAAAAGGCTTGCCGACAAACAAAACGTAAAATTCGTGCTTTTCAGCCGCGTGACCGCGCTTATCGCCGAAAAGCGGCTCACGGGTATAGAGGTAACTAAAAACGACGGAACGGTCAGCACGATCGATCTGAACGGTCTGTTCGTCGCGGTAGGCAGGATCCCGGAAAACCGCAAGTTCGGCAACGTGCTGGAGCTTGACGGCGCGGGTTACGCCGTATCCGGCGAGAGCTGCCGCACGATAACGCCGGGCGTATTCGTCGCCGGTGACAACCGCGCGAAAGAAGTGCGCCAGCTCGTCACAGCGGCAGCTGACGGCGCGACCGCCGCGACCGAAGCGGTAAAGTATCTGAATACGCTATAAAACAAAAGGCTGTTTGATCTTCCTGATTTTCGGGGATCGGACAGTCTTTTTTTATTCCCTTGTATTGCGGCTTTAGCCGCGCCGGCGGCGCCCCCCCCACCGCCCGCCGGCTGATTTTATTTCATTGACAAGTAAATATTTACAGGATAAAAAGGCTGTCCGATCTTCCTGTTTTTCGAAGACCTGACAGTCTTTTTTATTCCTTTGTGTTGCGGCTTTAGCCGCGCCGGCGGCGCCCCCCACCGCCCGCCGGCTTGTTTATATTGATTTTTAACGACTATTCAGGCTGTGGCTACTTTATTTCAGAACCACCCCATTCGACGACGGTGAAGCCGGTTCTTTGCGGCGTATCAAACGTTTGCGGTTCGATATCAACGTAAGCGTTAAGAGGTTTATACGCCATAAACACGCGGATAAGCGCGTCGGGCGCGGGTTCAACCGTCAGTTTTGCGCTTTCGGTATAAGCGGACGACTGA
>JAEEJH010000092.1 GCA_016281775.1 Clostridiales bacterium
GACGGAGGAAGCGGTCGAACAGGCGACCGCCGCGGAATACGAATTTGAATATTTCACATCCGAGCCGGAAACGGAAGCCGAGCCCGGCGAATCGAACGCCGCGACCGAAAAGGCGACCGAAAAAGCGACAGAACCGCTTACCGAAAGACCCGCCGCAGAGCAAGGCAAGGACAATTATCTCGGTTTGAAGATCGCCGCCGTCGCCCTTGCCGTTCTTGCCGTCGGCGCACTTGCATTCTTATTCATAAAGAGAAAGAAAAAATGATATATAATGAAAAACGGGTCGTACTGAAGGACGGCAAAGAAGTCGTACTGCAAAGTCCGAAAGCAGAAGACGCTTCTCTGCTTCTCGAGTATATACGCGGGCTGTCGGGCGAAACGCCGTTCATACTCCGCACGCCGGAAGACTGCACCGATACGGTAGAAGACGAGGAGAAATTCATAAAAGGCAGCCTCGATAGTCCTTACGGTCTGATGATCTCGGCTTATTACGGCGGAAAGATCATCGCAAACAGCAATCTGAAATTCAACAAAAGAAACAAGATCGCGCACAAGTGCGAGCTTGCGATAGGTATAAGAAAAGAATTCTGGAACCTCGGTCTCGGCACCGCTCTGATGGCGGCGCTCGAAGAGGCTGCGAAAGACTTCGGCTGTAAGATCATGACGCTTATTTATATCGAAGGCAACGAACGCGCGCTGAGGCTCTACACCAAATGCGGCTTCACCGAGTTCGGACGGCTCCCCTGTGGCACGAAAATGCCCGACGGAACGTACGTCGCCGACGTTTATATGGCTAAATACTTATAAAAACAAAAAACGGGGGCTGTATTGAAAAAGCCCTCCGTTTTTAAAAACAAAAAACGGGGGCTGTATTGAAAAAGCCCTCCGTTTTTAAAAACAAAAACGGGGGCTGTATTGAAACAGCCCTCCGTTTTTTATTCGTTCGGCATTTTTTTCAGACAGTAGCGGCAGGTCCAGCCGTCGTCGGCCGGTCCTGTGTAGAGTATCAGTTCTCCGTCGTCGTTCATATATCCGACGTAGGTGCTTGCAAGTCCCAGAAAACTCAGAAGCGACGTGTCGTCGATCTGTATTTCGATCGTTATGCCTTCGTCTTCAAAGCTCTGCATCCATTCTTCCGTTTTTTCGTCCGGCGCGTGCCATTTGATATCAGTTTCGGTGCTTTCGTCTTTGAAGGTGCCTTTTTTGTTCGAATCGAGCCGCAGCCAGCAGTCGCGGTCTGTATCGGTCGCGCCGCCGTAAGTCAGAAGTCCCGACGAGACGTGCTCGTACTTGCCCGCGTACTTTTTCACCAGTTCATTCGTCCCGCCGATCAACGAACACGACGTGAAGATAAGGCTGCACACGCAAACGGCAACAAGTAATAATACGGTGATTTTTTTCACAGTCTGATCCTCCAAATAAAATCTCTGTTACTGTAATAATACCATAATATATTTTGTTTGTCAATATGGTATATTTTATAAATAAGAGTGTTTACGTGTTTGAAATCATGCTGTTAAACTGCGGCAAAGCCGTACGAAAACCGCATCAGCGGTACCTATTATTGCGACTGCCAAGTCGCGCCGGCGGCGTCCCCCCCCACCGCCCGCCGGCTTGTTTTATGAAAATAAAAAACAGAGAAAACTGTTTTTACCTTTTCTCTGCTTTGTAATATCATTTTTCGATTATCTTTGTCGCTATGATGAATTCTTCCGGGAATGAAATACTGTTCGGCACGATTTCGCTTAAGTATTTACCTTCAAAAGAATAGTTTATGACGACCTCCGATAATGCCGGTATCAAACTATACATTTCGCCGCTGTTTTTACCTTCATAAAACTTTTCGTATTCGATCCACGATTCAAGCTCACTTTTTTTGAATTGCGCCTGAAGCGATATTTCAAAGTCGTCGTCGGTATAATTATGAAAGCATATCGCATAATCGAATATAACGGTTCCTTTATCCGTAAGACGATAGCCGTTGAAATAAGATTTCTCTTTGATCCAGACGAGAGTCTTCTCTTCTTCTGCAGAGTTTTTACAGGAAAAAATACATACAGAAAATGAAATCAGCAGAAGAAAAACTGTCAGCTTTTTGTAATTCATATCCGATACCTTGTTTTTAATAGTTCTCTAAGAGCGATTTATAAAACTCGCAGTAGTCGGATCTGCCTTCCGCTGTAAAATTGATCGCTTCACGAGGGTGGCGGTTCAGCTGACCCGTGAAAAGATACTGCAGGTCATACCCCCATTTTATTCCCGACGCCTTGAGCGGGAGCATATATTTCTCGATGAATTCGAGCACGCCGTAGAGGCTGTATCGCGGATTGCGCAAGAATCCGAGAAGCAGTTCCGTCGCGCAGTTGCCGGCGCCTCTGCCCATGCCCATAGCCGAGCAGTCGAGATACGAAACGCCGTAAGAGAGAGTTTCAATGGTATTGGCAAACGCCAAATTCTGATTGTTGTGCGCGTGAAAACCGGCTCTTTTGCCGTTTGCGTGCGCCGTATCCATATAAAGCTGGGCAAGCTCCATAACGCTCTCCGGGTAAAACGATCCGAAACTGTCGACAAGATATATCACGTCGACGGACGAGGCGCCTATCATCTGAAGCGCCGACTCGATCTGGTTCGTATTCGCCTGAGATACCGCCATTATATTGCACGTCGTTTCATAACCGAGACCGTGCAGATGCTCGATCATCTCGACCGCCGCCGGTATCTGATGGATATAACACGCAACGCGCACCATATCTATCACGCTGTCTTCCTTTTTCAGAAAATCCGTCTTGAAATCACATCTGCCGACGTCCGCCATAACGGATATCTTCATCATCGGATCTTTATTTCCGATCGCGGCTCTTATGTCTTCTTCGTCGCAGAATTTCCATTTGCCGAAGTCGCTTTGCTTAAAAAGCTTTTTGCTTGATTTATAACCGAATTCCATATAATCGACGCCGGATTCGAGATTCGCTCTGTAAAGCGCCTTGACGAATTCGTCGTCAAAACGGAAATCGTTGCAGAGCCCTCCGTCGCGCAGCGTCACGTCAAAGACCTTTATATCGTCTCTGACGGACATAAGATTACCAATACGTCCGCTCATTTTTGCACCTCTTTTTTGGGTTTTATTATTATCGCCGCAATGCACAGCGCCGCTGTGACGGCACATACCGCCACCGCGATTATCATTACCGCCTTGTTCGGCTCGCCTTCTTTTTGCTCCGCCGGTCTCGTCTCCGGCGAAGTGTCGAAATCGAGCGTTTCTTTCGCCGTTTCGTTATCCGAATGCTCCGCAACTACTTTTACCGAAAACGAAGTCGCACGGTCACTGTATCTCACGACGATCACCTGCGCTCCGAGCTTTTGTGCGTCGTAACCGGATATCATATCCGCCGTTATCTTTACGTTCTCCTTCTGCCCGTCTTCGTAAGTGACCGTCAGATACAGACCGTTCAGATCGAGTTCTTCACCCTGAAGATACTCTGTCTTTGCCGGCTGTTCCGTCATATCGAGCCGTTTGATGCGTTTCTCCGCTTCCGAGCTTGCGGCTGACACGTTGACCGTGAGCAAAAGCAGTATCAAAACCGCCGCGATGTATTTTCTCATCACCGCACCTCCGAAAAATACAGTCTGCCGCCGGTCACGCCGAGAGCGACGGTATCGTCGTTATCAAGCGTGAAGTCAAGTTCGATCTCCGTTTTCTTATCGGTAAAGAATTCTTTTTCCGCTATTATCTTTCCGGTGAGCGCGTCTTCGCAGAAAACTCTGCCGAAGCCGCTGACTCTGACTTTGAGCGTATGATCTCCCTTTTCGATATACAGCCCCTGATATATCTTACCCGCGCCGGAGATCGCGTATCCGTCTTCTATTATCACGTCGCCTTCCGTCGTCCAGAAGCATCTGCCCATGGAAAAATCGGCGTTCTGGAAAAACGAAGCGGATCTGATCGGCGTGTCGGATATGAAATTCGTCGGCTTTATGCAGAGCATATCCGTCGGGGAGCGGTATTCGTTATTGAATATCCTCACGTTTTTGACCGGCGACCAGTCGTCGGTCTCTTCGTTATCGAACGGACATTTGCCGTTATATGGATTGTCGGGCCACGTGCCGACGGAATAACCGCCCTGGAGTATGCAGTCGTATACGTTTACGTTGTATATCTCTTCTCTGTCCGGGTGCGGATCGTCCGTGCCCCAGGTTATGAAGCATATCGCCTTGCCGCCGCCGGAATTGAGATAGCAGTGCGCCACCTCTATATCGTGCGTCGCGTTATAAACGCCGGGAGCCGACCACCACCAGCGGAGCCCTCTCGGATCGTTATAGTGCGCGCACATCACTATCGCGTCGTCGTTCGACTCGAAGAAGCATCTTTCGTATTTGGCGTGATGCGTTCCGATACCCATGCCGAAACCGTCGCCCGACACGCATTTGACCTCGTGCAGTTTTACGTTTGCGGCGTAGATATTCATACACGAATCGAGCGAGATATGATAGTTGTTCGATCTGACTATTTCAAAATCGGATAGTTCCACGTTTTCAACGCCGTAAAAACCGACGGATATGCAGTGTATGCGGTCGCGGCAGTTGTTAGGGTACCAGCCTATGCGCTCTTCCTCGCTGCCGGTATCCATACTTCTTATCTTGCCTTTGCCGGTGATCTTTATATTCCTGCAGAATTTCGCCTGTATCAGCGGATAAGTGGCAACGTGCAGCGCATGCGTCCAGTTGATATTTCTCATCGGGTAGTCGTGACCGTAAAAGACCGGGTATTTGTAATCAGCGTCGTTCTGCGACTGCCAGAGAATAACGCCTTCGCAAAGATGAAGATCGACGTTCGACTTCATCATTATATTAGTGATTATATATCTGCCTGTGTTGTGATACGGCACTGTTACTCTGCCGCCGCCGTGAGCGTACACGTCGTCGATCGCCGCCTGTATCGCGTCGGTATCGTCGGTAAACGCGTCTGCCTTCGCGCCGTAATCAAGCACGCTTACACCGTAATCCGGCAGATCGAACTTATACGGATTCGACGCGAAATCGCGGTAGTTTTCGATATAGAACCTCGGCGCGATCTTGACGTATTCTCCGTTGTCTTTTTCAAGCACGGCAAGAAACTGCGACGGTAAACGCGTAAGATTGCCGCGTTTCATCGGGAACCGTACGATCACCCTGTCCGCGATACCGCATTCGCAAAGTTTTGTCAGCCCTTTGATATCGTCGTGAACGTTATACATGAACGTTTCGTATACGGCGACTTTACCGTATCCGTCTTTGCTGTCGATCTTCAGTTCTGCCGTGACGGTATCTTCCGTCGCGGTACACGAAACGACCGAGCCGGCGTAAGGATATATCGGCTCTTCCTGTTCCGGCGTTATGCGGCGTACGGTTATCGAACCTTTGCCGCCGAGCACTTCAAATCTGAAGCCCGCCAGTCTCTCCTTTGCCGACGAAACGTCTGAGAAATTGAAGAAATACGCTTTTTTATCCGAATACGGCTCAATGTCGAAAACTTTGCTCTTTTCTATGGAATACTCTCCGTTTTTTTCGTCGACGAACCAAATGCGCACCTTATCCGCGCTGCTGTGGTTTTTCATTATGAAAAACAGAGTGTTGCGCAGCCACATCGGAGCGTTATACATCGTGTTGTGAACGTCGGGAAAATAAGGCGAGGTGAAAGACGCTCTGCCGTCAAAATCAAACCTCAAGCCGTCGTCGTATGAAAGCGCGCCGTTTTCCGCCGTGAAGCTCCTCCACGCGCCGGGTATCTCAAAACTGAGGTCGACTATCTCGCCGACCGATACCGCGCCTATCTGATAGAGCCCCGCCCAGTTCTCTTCACCTTCGTTATAAACTCCGATCTCCATCGCGGTTATCGCGTTTCTTTTTTCAAAGCCGGTGATGATGAAAGCCGTCGTGTTCCAGCACTCGGCTAAGACCGGCGCGTCCATTTCATAAACCGCCTCGCCGGAAAACAGCCTGACGGACAAATGATACGCTCCCGGTGCGAACCTCGTTACGTCTGACGCGACGGTAAGGCACGAATATGACGACAGGTCGAGCGGCTCGGAATAGTCGCGCCGTACCGCGCGGCGTTCTTTTGCGGCGACATTTGCGCATTCGCCCTGAACGCAGCCGCAGCCGTCGTAATAGCCTTTGAAAGGCGTATTGCGGAACTTCGTCACGAATTCGGCTTTTACCGTGTTTTCGAGCGCGTAAAAACCTTCCGCGCCGTCTTTGAACGTGTGCAATTTTTTCTCGTTTGATAACGGGTATCTTTTCTTAACCGTAAAACAGGCCATATCGTCCTCTTAATCTATAAATACAGTTTTTCCGCAGTATATTCTTCTGAATTTTTCGAACTCGCCGCGGTCGCCGCAGAGAGCGAAAGGCTTTGTAATATACGGCAGCTGAGCCATAAGCTCGTCCGCCTGACCTTTTTCTATCTTTATCACCGCGTAATCTTCATCCTGCTCGTCGATATCGTCCGACAGAAACTCCGATATCTCGACCGGTTCCGGCAGATCGTCGCCGATCTCCGTGTACGCTCTCGTATTCGATACGATCTTTGAAAAATCTATATCTGCCGGCGTTATTTTTCCCGGAGCGGATCTTTCAATCATTTCTTTCAGAACAACTATATGTTCGGGACCCGTGCCGCAGCAGCCGCCGATTACGGATACGCCCGCGTCGTACATTCTCTGCATCGCGGCGGCGAATTCTTCGACCGGAGTCGGTTTATCGGGCAGACCCGCGTTCGGCTTTGCGGCGACGGTAACGCCTATCGCCTCGGCGTAAGGCACTATCGGGATCAGGTGTTCCGCAACGCTTGCCGCGCCGAACGAGCAGTTGACGCCGAAACAGTCCGCGCCGGCGTCCGCAAGCGTGAAAAGCGACGGCAGAAGCAGATCGCCCGAAAGCGTTTTGCCGCTCTGATCTATCGTCAGAGTCGCTATCACGGGCTTATCCGAATACTTTTTGAAGGCGCAGACGGCGGCTCTCGTTTCGGAGGTCTGGATGTTCGTCTCCGTCATGAACAGATCAACGTACGGATCGATCGCTGAAACGACCTCACCGTAGCGCTCGACCGCCTCGTCGAATTTCATATCGCCGTACGGGTACAGATATCTGCCTATCGGAGATACCGCGCCTATGACGTATTTATCGGGTCCGGCGGCTTCGCGCGCGACTTTGGAGACGCCGACCGCCGCTTCGATATTTATCGGATCCTTACCCTGAACGATGCCGAAAGTCGACGTCAGAACGGCGTCGGAACCGATATCGTAAAGGCTTTTTTGAAAGTTATAGAGCATGTCCGGATGTTCGTACGCGAATTTCCACGATTTTTCGCCCGGTTTCATACCGTATTTCATATACGTCGTACCGGTCGCGGTATCGAGTATGAGCGGCAGTTTTGTTTTAAGCATATTTAACCTCTCTTATAGGTCGTTCCCTGCGGCGTGTCGATAAGCGTTATGCCCTGTGCGGCGAGCTCCGCTCTTATCGCGTCCGCTTTCGCGTAATCCTTTGCTTTCTTCGCGGCGGCGCGCTCCGCGATCTTTGCAAGTATCTCGGGGTCGCCCTCTTCTTTTTCTTCGGGCAGAGGCTTGGTGAGATCGAGCGCGAGAACACGGTCGAAATCTTCAATAAGCGCCTTTTTCGTGGCCTCGTTTGCGTCGGCTTTGAGCACGTCGTAGACAGCGGTCACGGCAAGAGACGTGTTGAGATCGTTGTCGAGCGCTTCGGTAAACTGCGCTTTGTATTTATCGAAAACAGCTTTGTCAGCTTCGCCTTCGGCTTTGAGCGCCGAGCATTTCGCGCGGAGCTTTTTGTAAGCCGTGGCGGCGTTTTCGAGCGCTTCGTCGGTGTAGACGAGCGATTTTCTGTAATGGGAATTGAGGCAGAAGAATCTGTATGCAAGCGGAGTTATTCCCTGCTCTTCGAGTACGGAGAGTATTAAGAACTTGCCGGACGACTTCGACATTTTGCCGGACGCGATGTTAAGATGCAGTACGTGGAACCAGAAATTGCACCACTTGTGACCTATGTACGCTTCCGACTGCGCTATTTCGTTAGTATGATGCGGGAACTGGTTGTCTATGCCGCCGCAGTGAATATCGAGATATTCGCCGCAGTATTTGAGCGAGATCGCCGAGCATTCTATGTGCCAGCCGGGATAACCGAGACCCCACGGGCTTGGCCATTTGAGTTCCTGATCGTCGAATTTCGATTTGGTGAACCAGAGCACGAAATCGGCTTTGTTTTTCTTGTTGCCGTCGGCTTCAACGCCTTCTCTTACGCCGACTTCAAGATCCTCGGCGTCGTGTTCGCCGAAGACGTAATACTTATCGAGCTTCGACGTATCGAAATAGACGTTGCCGCCGGCTTCGTAGGCGTAGCCCTTTTCGAGCAGAGCCGAGACCATTTCGATGAATTCGGCTATGCAGCCGGTCGCCGGCTGAATAACGTCGGGCGTTTTGATATTGAGTTTTTTCGCGTCTTCAAAGAAAGCGTCGGTGTAGAACTTCGCTATCTCCATGACCGACTTATGCTCGCGCTTTGCGCCTTTGAGCATCTTGTCTTCGCCGGTATCGGCGTCGCTTGAAAGATGGCCGACGTCGGTTATATTCATTACGCGGAGCACGTCGTAACCGGCATAGTCAAGGTATCTGACGAGAATATCCTCCATCATATACGTACGCAGATTGCCTATATGTGCGTAATGGTAGACGGTAGGACCGCAGGTGTATATTTTTACCTTGCCCGGTTCGTTTGTATAAAAATCTTCTCTTTGTCTTGTTAAACTGTTATATAACTTCATTTTTTTATCCTTTCAGCCGTTTTCTTTTTCGGCTAACTTTTTTTCAAGCTCTTCGATCCTGTGCTTCAGTTCGCAGATCTGCTGAGTTACGGGATCGGGTACGTGTACCTGGTCGAGATCGCATTCGGCGTTCTTTTTCACGACAACGTGCGCCGGTATGCCGACCGCGGTCGAATCGGCGGGTATCTCGTTTATGACGACCGCTCCCGCGGCTATCTTCGTATTGTCGCCTATCTTGAACGGACCGAGAACCTTCGCCCCGGCTCCGACCATAACGTTGTTGCCGAGCGTGGGGTGGCGTTTGCCGACGTGCTTGCCGGTACCTCCGAGCGTTACGCCCTGATATATCGTACAGTCGTCTCCGATCTCCGCGGTCTCGCCGATGACGACGCCCGAGCCGTGGTCGATAAACAGATGCTTGCCTATCTTTGCGGACGGATGTATCTCAATACCGGTTATACACTTTGTTATCTGACTGATCGCTCTTGCGGCGAATTTGTGCCCCCTGCCGTCGAGCCTGTGCGCGACGCGGTACGCCGCGACCGCGTGGAAGCCGGAGTACAGCAAAAGCACCTCCGCCGCGCTTGACGCCGCCGGATCGCGTTCCATTATCGATTTTATATCGCCCTTCATATCGAGTATGCCCTCGGAAAGCCCGTCGATGATATTCAGCGTTTTATCGGCTTTAGCCGCCGCATCGTGCATCTTAAGCGATAATTCGGAAAGTTTGTTTTTCAAAGCCTTTTCTCCGATCATATAGTATAACAGTATACATTATATAACATAATTTTTGATTTGTAAACCTTATTTTTAAATTTTTATTTTATTTTTTCTAAATTCGGGTATAAAAACCGCGCCTTTGACAAAAATAAGAAAAAACGAAAGGACAAAAATCATGAACGTCGAACAGCTGAAGAGCGAAACGGAGAGCTTTCTTAACAAAAAACTGACTACGGTAAAATGCGGAAATATGACTTTTTCCGTCACCGGAATGTGCGTAGCCGTCACAGCCGCGCTGATTATCGTACACGTAATGATCGGCAAGTGTATATGCTCTAAAATGCACAGTCTCAAAAGCAGGATAAAATCCTACGAGGCGCAGGGGCAGACGAAACAGTAAAACGATACGGATCCGCTACGGATCCGTATCATATCGCACGCGAGTCTGCGAGCGCATGTCGCGTTTGCTTTTGCAAACATATCGCGCCGCCTGCGGCATATCGCCGAAACAAAAACCGCCTCGCGGCGGTTTTTGCGATATTTTTAAACTGAATTGCTCGCTATGCTCGCGGCTAAATTAAATTCGCCTGTTTTAGTTCGGCATAGCCGAATATAGTTCGCACTTATACTCAGAACAATGCGCCGGTCATCCTTGAGTTCGGTAATCCCCAAATCTGCAGCGCTTGCGCATCATCATAAAGCATTAAAATGATCTCTTCGTTATGTTCTTCAAGCAAAATGTCATAATAATGATGAACGGAATCGTAACCGACACTTTCTACCACGATCTTTCCGTTCTTGCTGAAAAAACCGAGTTCACCATAATCTGTGTTAAAGATCGTATCATAAACACCGCGTTTCGTAACGCATGTAACGCTGAATGTAAACAATCCGGACGTCGGTCCGTAAGACAGAAGCAGTACATCCTCTTCGCCGTCACCGTCAATATCACATACCGAGACGCATTCAAGCGAAGCTATAAACGCATCATTCCCTTTTATATAATATACCGAACAGGCATACCATTCATTATCTTCAAACATCAGGCTTTCTTGGTTGCTGCTTTTAAAGCCGTCATATGAATAATACGGAACGGCAAATATCTGCCCGCCTGTACGCTCGTAGAATCCTTCGGGCGTTATATCTATGGGGTGAAGCCTTATTTTTGATAAACTTTCATCTTTGTCCGTCATCAAAACAGACGCCGCCTCATCATATGAAATGCCGTCTTGCGGAGAATACGGACTTTTTTGATACCAGCAGACTGACCAATCTCCGTCGTCTTCATTGTAATCTGAGAAGATCATGCAGTCATCACGAAAAAGAAAGTCGCTGTATTTCATCGTGACAAGAGAAAAACCGTCAGATTTCATGTCGGAAAGAAACGAATCGTAGTATTTGCGTGAAACACCGGTACAGTAATTCTTGAAATAACCGTTCTGAATCTTCGCGGAATCCGGCAAAGAAAACGGCGGCGTTCCTGTCGACCGAAACAGGTTGCAATACCAGACGTCATTATCTTTATAATTATCGGGCGCGTTGATTTTCGGATGATAATCCGATTCTTCGGGATTCTTTTCCGCTGCGCATGACAATAACGACAATATCGTTCCGATTGCAATTATTACCGAGAGAATTATTCTGATTACTTTCATTATAATGTTCCTTTCTCAAAATACGCTTGCCAAAAGAAAACACGTGATAAACATAATAAAGGCATTAGATTTACTCGCGAAACATCGGTTTTTTGCGATATATTTAACATCTTAAAGCTAAATTGCTCGCAGTCGCTCGCAGCTAAATTATCTCACTGCGTTCGATAGCTAAATTGTCACATAGTGACAGCTAAATTAAATTCGCCTTTAAGCTCAGCGGAGCTGAATTCAGCTCACGGAGTGAATTTAGCTGACCGAAGGTCAATTTAGCTCGCCGCAGGCGAATTTAGCTCGCCGTAAGGCGGTTTTTTCGATATATTTAACATCTTAAAGCTAAATTGCTCGCAGTCGCTCGCAGCTAAATTATCTCACTGCGTTCGATAGCTAAATTGTCACATAGTGACAGCTAAATTAAATTCGCCTTTAAACTCAGCGGAGCTGAATTCAGCTCGCGGAGCGAATTTAGCTGACCGAAGGTCAATTTAGCTCGCCGTAAGGCGAATTTAGCTCGCCTCAGGCGTCACGCCCAGGACATGGAGCCGGGTTTCGGTGATTCCATTATCGCGCGTTTTAAGAAGTACGCGGCTTTTTCGAGGCCTTCGTCGACGCTCATAAGGCTGTCTTCGTGCTCTATCGACATGACTTTGTCGTAACCGCAGAGGCGGAGCATCGAGACGATATCGCGCCAGTACTGCATATCGTGGCCGTAACCGACGGCGCGGAAGACCCACGCGCGGTTGATCTCGTCGCCGTAATGCTTCGTATCGAGAACACCTATTCTCGCTTTGTTATACTCGTCGACTCTCGTATCCTTCGCGTGGAAGTGGTAGATGCAGCCTTTGAGCATCCGTATCGCTTCGCAGATATCCATTCCCTGCCAGATAAGGTGCGACGGGTCGAAGTTGGCGCCGATTATATCGCCGACGGCGGCGCGGAGTTTCAGAAGCGTTTCGGTATTGTAAACGCAGAAGCCGGGGTGCATTTCAAACGCTATTTTCGTTACGCCGTGAGCTTTGCAGTATTCGGCGGTCTTTTTCCAGTACGGGATAAGGACGTCGTTCCACTGATAGTCGAGTATCGCAAGAAAATCCTCCGGCCACGGACAGGTGACCCAGTTCGGGTATTTCGCGCCGGGATGATCGCCGGGGCAGCCGGAAAACGTGACGACCGTGTCGATGCCCATTTTCTCGGCTAAAAGCACCGCTTTTTTGAAATCCGAATCGAATTTGTCGGCTATCGCCTTGTCGGGATGTACGGGGTTGCCGTGACACGAAAGCACGGAGACCTCCATGCCGTACGACTTTATAAGCTCGATAAACTCGTTATAAGCCTTTTCGTCGTTAAGCAGCACGTCGGGGTCGCAGTGGGCTTTGCCCGGGTAGCCGCCGCAGCCGAGCTCTATCATCTCGACTCCGAGCGCTTTCAGCTTCGGCAAAACTTCCGCAAGGGTAAGATTGCCGTAAAGATTTGTCAAGACGCCTAATTTCATATTTTTATCTCCTATCTGCCGCAGTATGCGGTATTTATTTTTTATACTTTTTTATTATTTACGCCAATGCACGCGCAAAATGTTCGTAATCGCCCATATACGAAATACTGTTTTCATTATCAGTCCCGATTTTTAAAGGAAACCTCATCATTAATCTGTACAAGAACCGTAAAATATTCGGATACATATTTTTCAACTCCGTCGCAGTTTATTTTGACTGTAGCATATGTATAATATACAAATGTTAATTTATTTTCATATACTGTTACGTTTTTTGAAATCCATTTTTGATCATACGTATCTCCGTGAAATTCATCTACTTCAAAGCCCAGTTCTTTTATTTTACTTTTCAGTGTATTTTCGGCGATCGTATCCACTTCTTTTTCTGATAAGGCGCTTTCATAACCTTTTGCTTTTAAACATCCCGCGCCATTGATGATCATATCCACATATCCGGTATCGTAGTCCAATTTGACCGACGTTTCCCCATAAACACTCGCTCCGCATATGTCTTTTATTTTCCACGTATAAGTTTTGCTCATTATTTTATCAGACATATATTCGGTTAAATCAGTTACTTGAAAATCATCATATACGGAAAAATCAAGAGTATCTGAAAACTCTCTTTCAAGTATTATTCTCATTTCAGCATCGTTGTTGATATTTTTATTATCGACACGTCCAAGCAATCCCGCACCGCAAATTTGATAGATTTCACCGTTATCATAGAACGATACGGTTTGAGTCGTCGGAGCATCATACTCTTTGCTTTGCTGATATTTGTAAGTATTTAATTTAATACCTGCAAATACATAATTTACAGAGCAATCATAATTTAATGTAACAGTATTACCGCGATAAGTGAATTCTCTTGTTTTTTCTGTGGTTTCTTCAATAACTTTTTCCTGATCGATAACGTTGTCTTTTAACTTACTGACCAATTCTTTTTCCGCTTTACTTACCGTCGTTTTATTTCCGAAGGTAAGATAAAGAAACGAGCAATAATTGTCTTTATCACTTGTTTTCAAAATATCAGATGGAGCCGTAAGCTCGGTATCTTTTATGTGAGCATTAAAATCTTCATCCAAAGCAACAGTTGTATTTTTATCGTTTGAATTACTGTTGAAATCGTGTTTTAATGCACATGAAATCAAAATAGTAATTAAACTCAAAACAACTAATGTTAATATGATATTTGACAATTTAATTTTTCTCATATTAAAAATCCTTTCATATAGTTTATTATTGTACTAATGAAATTGGATTGGTTGCTTTTTTTGTAAGAGGGTAATGCGGCAACCGTAACCACCCCGAAAATCATGCGCCGGTGTTAAAAGAATACTATATTTCCGGTCTGCGAGGATTCGTAAATGCCGCTTAAAATCTGCGATACGGCGTAAGCCTGCTCGGGCAGAACGAACGGATCTTTGTCGTTTACTATCGCGTTTATCCACGATTCGGCTTCGCGCGTCGACGGGTCTTTACTGCCGGAGCCTGCGTAAAACGCCACGCCGCCGGCGGAGAGGTTCGGTCTCGAAATATACTGTCTGCCGAGGTGAACGCCGTTTATGCGCACGCCGTCGAGCATATCGCCGCCGGCTTTCGTACCGCAGACGGTCGTTATCGCTTCGCGGCAGTCGATGAGGTTGAGCGCCCACGACGATTCGAGTATTATCGTCGCGCCGTTTTCCATAACGACGAAACCGAAAGCGCTGTCTTCGGCGGTGAATTTTTCGGTATCCCAGTCGCCCCAGGCGTTGCCGGTGTTCTTATCCTTGTTCAGCGCGTGATAAGTTGTGCCGACGCAGTATTTCGGCTTATAGTTGTTCATTATCCAGAGCGTGAGGTCGAGAGCATGGGTTCCGATGTCTATGAGCGGACCGC
>JAEEJH010000093.1 GCA_016281775.1 Clostridiales bacterium
ATCGGTCGCCTGCGTTGCACTGACGGGAAACGCGTCGATCACCACTATCATCGCAACGGCGATCCTGTGTATCCTGTCCTCGTTCATAACTCCCGCCGTCGCCTTTGTCGATTCGATACCTCCGTGCGTTATGGGTGGCGTCTGCATTGCTTTGTACGGATTTATCGCCGTCAGCGGCCTCAAAATGATTCAGACGGTCGATCTGAACGAAAACAAAAATCTGTATGTGGTATCAACCATACTGATAGTCGGGATCGGCGGATTGGAACTGACGATCGGCGCTGTCACACTGACGGAAATCGCAACCGCCCTTATCCTGGGGATCATCGCTAACATAGCGCTGTCCTGCAAAAGTAAGAAAAACGTAAGCAACTAAATGTATCATTTAGGCGTTCTTTCTATGGGTTTTGTATCATTATGGCGCTCTTATACATGAAAGAAACCTGATTTGTCTACCAAATCAGGTTTCTTTCAATGAAGTCGCCCCTTGCGGGGCTAATGAAGGAATGAAGACGCTTCGCTGATGAAGAAATGAAAACGGGAGAAAAGAATAATCGCGGGCGGCTTCGCTTCATTAGTGAGCGCAGCGAACGTCTTCATTAAGCGGTGCAGCCGCTGTCTTCATTAGCGCGAAAGCGCGTCTTCATTAAACTCTCATTCTCTCATTGAAAAATTCACATTTTTATGCTATACTGATAAAAGAAAATAGAAAGACAGATCGGAATTTTCGGAGGGAGTAATATGTTGCTTGCGGTTTTTCTTGTCATAACGGCTTTGTTTGTTGTCTTGGGGATCATCTTTGCCTCGGGCAAAGGTGCGAATCTGATCGCCGGATACAATACGGCCTCCCGCGAAGAAAAGGCGAAAACCGATGAGAAGAAGCTGCTGAAAGCAATGTCCGTATTCATGTTTGTACTTGCCGGATGCTTTCTTGTATCGGCGTTGAGTCAGGTGTTTCACGTCAATACGCTGATCTGGATCGGACAAGTCTCGTTTGCAGCCGCCCTGATCGCAGGACTTATCTATCTGAATACCGGAGACAGATTCAGAAAATAGAGCGGTACGGATACCGGTTTGCCGGGACGGCGACGATCCCGGACGTCGGACCGACGATACGGCGTAAACGGGAAAAACGCCGTGCGTTTCAGGAGTCGGCAAGATATCCTGTCTTTTCGCTGAATAAAACCGCCTTTTGCCGGACCGGCAGAAGGCGTTATTATTTTGCGGAAATAAATACTTAAACCTTGATTTTCAGAATATTTTATGATAAAATCATATCGGATATCGGCGCCCGGCCGGATATATCAAGGAGGAACACCATGAAAAAGCGCATACTTTCCCTTTTGCTGAGCCTTTTGATGCTTTGTACGCTGCCCGGCGCGGTCCGTGCCGCAGACAGCGATCCTTTGGAAGACTGGAGCTATACGTTAAACGATGAAGACGGCACGGTCGTCTTAAGCAAATACAACGGCGCGGCGGACAGCCTTACCGTCCCCGGCAGCTTTGAAGCCGACGGGCGCACGTACCGCACCGTGCTCGCCACGACTACGGTTTTTCGCGGCAACACGAAACTGAAATCCGTGAAGCTGGAGGAGGGGATCGGATTTCTGAACAATTCCATGCGCCTGCTGTTCGGCGAGTGTACCGCCCTGACCGACGTAGATCTGTCGGAGGTCGATTCATCCGGCGTGAACAATATGACGTACGTTTTCTACGGCTGTTCGGCTCTTAAATCGCTGGACGTTTCCGCGCTTGATACAAGTCAGGTCATCAGTATGCGGGGCATGTTCAGTCTCTGCACTCATCTGTCAAACCTGACCGGCTACGAAAACTGGGATACCGGGTCGCTTTTAAGCATGTACCAGACGTTCAACAAGGTCGCGTACAGCGTGAGCGCGTCCACACAGGTCTGCATAGATCTGCGCAACTGGGACCTCGATCAGGTAAACAATACGGGCTGGTGCTTCCAGATGTGCCGCGCGCAGAAGATACTGCTTCCCGACAATCTCGCCGTTATGAGCGCGGGCTTTCTCAATCACGCGATCCGGTATGACGACAGCGTTTTCACGGTGCCGGCGGGCGTGAAAAAGATCGGCTACGCGCATACGATATACGATTTTTCCGACGACCGTTTTAACGAGTTCCGCGTCGCGGAGGGGAACACCTCGTATAAAGCCGTTGACGGGATCCTTTACTCAGCCGACGGTACGGAGATGCTCGCGGTTCCGCGCGGCAAGACGTTTCCGGACGGCGTATATGAAATACCCGAGGGCGTATCTTTCCTCGGCGAGCTTAGTTTTTCACGCAATTACAACATACACACGCTCGTTTTGCCGGATTCGTACGAGATCGGATACGTGCCTGTCTACGACGAGCGGTATATCGTATTTGAAGACACGGGCAACCTCAACGCCGGCACGAACCTTTCAATAGCGATATACTGTTATACCGGCATCACGGACTACGCGGTCAAGGATTCAAACCCGCGCTACGCCTCCGTCGACGGCGTGATCTATTCAAAAGACATGACCGCCGTGACCGCCGTTCCCGCGCGTTACGCACACGCGCTCGATATTCCCGAAGGCGTCGTACGCTGGGAGCGCGAGGCGATGTGGGCGGACGGCAGCAGTACCGTCGACAAGCTGATGGCAAACTGCCCGGGCGCGAACCTGCCGTCCACGCTGACGTTTATCTCGCCGGATCAGCTGGAGATGCTGAACCGGCTGCATCGGAGCAGAGAAGGGACGGACAATCCCTTTACGATCACGCTTGCGGAAGGCAATCCGGCGTTTCGGCTCGATGAGGACGGTTATCTTCACACGTATCTCGGCATTACCTCCGAGCCGGAGGACGTCGACGTGCCGCTGAACGAAAAGGCGGTCACGTCTCTGACCGCCGAGGGCGAAGGGCTGACCTATCAGTGGTACGGCCGCGACAAAGGCCAGACCGATTTCTGGAAAAGCGGTATACGCAAACGCACTTACTCCGTCGCTATGGTTCGCGGCAAGATCGGGCGCGAGATATACTGCGTCGTGACGGACAAATACGGCAATTCCGTAACGAGCCGCACCGCCGTGCTCGGCGTCGTGTACCCGGAAGGATACGAGCCGCCCGCCGTTACGCGCCAGCCGCACGACGCGTACGCCGCCTTCAATGAGATCGCCGTGACCGATTTTGAAGCGACGGGGGACGGGCTGACTTATCAATGGTATTTCCAAAATCCCGGCAAGGAGACCTGGACGCGAAGCAGTCTGAAAGGCACCGAATACTCGGTCCTTCTTACCAAGGCGAAGTCGGGCCGCCGGGTCAAGTGCGTCGTGACGGACAGATACGGCAACACAGCCGAAACGGAACCGGCAGCGCTTTATTACGCCGCTCCGGCCGGTTATGAACTGAAGATCACGAACCAGCCGCAGAACGCGGCAGCTGATCTCGGCGCGGCCGTTTCCGTGAGCGTAACGGCGGAGGGCGACGGCTTAAGCTATCAGTGGTACTTCAGAAACGCAAACTCCGATAAATGGGCTCGCAGCAGCATAAAAACCGATACGTACGCCGCGAAGATGACCAAAACCCGCGCGGGGCGCGAGCTTTACTGCGTCGTGACGGACGCATACGGCGGACGCGTAGAGACGGAACATGCGTTTCTGCTCTTTGAATACCCCGAAAACTATACCCCGCCGAGGATCGTCACAGAGCCCGGCGACGTCGTCGTCCCGCGCGGTGAGCTTGCCGTAACGGGCTTTGCCGCCGAGGGTACGGATCTGACTTATCAATGGTATTTCCGTACGGATGAATCGTCGGGATGGGCAAAAAGCAGTCTGACGGGCGATACGTATTACGTCACGATGATCGCGTCGAAGTCGGGCCGCCAGGTCAAATGCGTCGTTACGGACAAATACGGCGCCAAGGTCGAAACGCGCATAGCCACGCTTACGATGGGTTAAGCGCGGCAAACTTACGGTTTTAAGTTCCGGACTGATGATCTATGACTTACGGCCGCTTTTGCGCGGTACGGTTTCGATTTTCCTCTTGCTTTTTGAAAAAACGCGTGATATAATTAAATGTAGTATCACATATTCTGTATTTAAGTCTCTTTTGAACCGAAAAGGAGGATTCACAATGAAAAAGCGTATCATTTCCGTTTTGCTTGCGGTTTTGCTGTGCCTCGGTCTGCTGCCTGTCTCCGCACTGGCGGAGTACGGCGCCGCGCCGGAATTGCGGGCCGATGCCGCCGCAGTCAGGGTTCACGAGCCGGAAGCAAATGCCGGGCCTGAAACGGCGAAAATGCTTAAAAGCGGCGTGCGCAGTACGAAGCCTTTGGCGACGGTTTCATGGACCGCGATAGATTTAACGGGCGGCGGCGATTTCTACGGCGCGTACCGCGTTATAACGCCCGTTACGATCACGATCTCGGAAGAGGCGCTCGCCCTGCCGAAGCTTGACTGTATAATCTTTGCAGCCGACGCTCAGCCGAAGAATTCGGGCAATATGGCTTCGGAAAGAAATAACCTCAAAAATGAAAGAGGCGACGAGCTCGCTTTCGAAGGCTGCCTTGGCACCGCGAGCGTTGAAGACGTCGCCGCCGACCGCACCGTTTCCATCGCCGCGTTCTGGGACATGGAATGGGACGATCTGCATAACGCCCCCGCGGGTGTCTACACGGGCTATGCCGGCGTATGGGTGGGCTTCCGCTACGTTGATGAAAACCGGCATACAGAAGTGGTCTATGAGTATACGGAGATCCCGGTGACCTACGAGATACCGAGATACGCAAACATGTCACGTGAAGGTCAGACGCTTGTTCTTAAAGATTCGTCGGGGTCAAACGGCATAATCAACACAGTCACGCTGACGCAGAAGGCGCTTGCGCTGCCGGGCCTTAAGTCTTTTGACGTGGCGTGGGAGCTGACTTCACCGCTCAAAAACGGCGATAACGTTCTCACAACGTGGGTTTCTGATATGAACAGCAAAACGTATACGATCGGGTCAGGCGGCAATGAGTACGCCGCGAGTTTCTTCTACACAATTCGCGCGAACTCCTATCATCAAGTTCCCGCCGGGACGTACCGCGGCGCGGCGCGCGCGACCGTGACGCTGCACTACGTTGAAGACGGCGCCGCGAAAACGGCGGTCCAGTACTATACGTTTCCCGTGACCGCGACGATAACGGACTACGCCGTGAACGTCGACGTGCCGGCCGGTGTGGCTGTCTCCCTCAGAGACACAGACTTCCACGCCGTAAGTAAAGCCCGTAAAGATATGGCTATTGCCGTCAATTATACAGTCACCAACCACTACACGCTGACGGATATCTGGGTCGAGGGCGCGGACGGTACGCGCTATGAACTGGAAAAAAACATACACGATTTGAGCTTTACAATGCCCGGGCAGGACGTGACGGTCAAGGCGACCGTACTGCCGCCGTTCAACGTATATACCTATGAGACGCTTGTCGGCAGCGCCGATATAGAAGGCTACGAACTGACGGCGTTACCTGCGCAGGCGGCGCCGGGCGAGTTCGTCACCGTAACGGCGTCGTTCGATCCGAACGGCAGCTGCGCAAACTTCATCGTCAAGGAATGGAAAGTCCGCAGCCAGTACGGTCAGCAGGTCGTGGATATCGTAAGATCGGACGATCACTCCTGCACGTTCGTGATGCCGAACTTCAACGTCAACGTCTGCACGAAGATCGAGGACGGCACAATGGGCACCGGCGTGATCGACCCCGGTCCCGGCACGGAGATCTCGCGGCTGTACGGCGCTGTCCTTTATCCAAACGACGGATCGGACGCGCGGCCTGTCGGCGTCGTCAGCGAGAGCAACAGCGTGATACTGCCGCTGCATCCCTTCACACACGAGGACTGGGTATTTAAGGGCTGGGCATTCACCGCCGACGCGACTTCCCCGGATTATCTTGACGGCGCCACCGTCTACAATCTCCCCGAGGGATCGAACCTTTTGCTCTACGCCGTGTGGGATAAAGCTACGTCCTATACGCTCAACGTACCGGAGAGCCCGGATATCCCTTACGGGCAGAGAAATACGGCAATAACGCTTGAGATGAGTGATCTGGTCCTCGGCAGGGCCGGCAACAAACAGATCGATTCCCTTACGGTTTCGATCGATACAGCGTATGCATATTTAGGCGACTCAAACGTTATAAGTTTTGCAGAAAACGGTACGGTCAACACCGATCTCGTTATCTCGGGTGAACTGTGGGATACTCTGGCAGCGGGCGAACAGAGCTTTGACTTGGTTTACAGTGTGACCGCGTATTCGGGAACGACCTCCGTCGGTGTGATCGGTACCGGTACGATCACCGTCAACACCGTCGCGCCCGTAAGATACGCCGTCAGCGTCCCCGGAACCATAGAAGGCGGCTTAATAAGGACCAGCAGCGCTTATACTGCCTTTGCCGAAGGCGCAGAAGTGAGGATAGATGTCAGAAATGACATAAATTATATGTTTCTCGCATACTCTCTGACCGCCTTTTACACCGACGAAGGCGGGAATGTGCAAACGATAGAGCTTTCGTTGGAAGTAGTCCAACACACTCGCTGTTATTACTTTACCATGCCTCCGTACCCCGTGACGGTCAGCGGACGCTTTGAGTCTCTCGTATCAAGCGTGAACGAATACACGGTCACGCTCAGATCGGGCGAAGGCGAAGGCGACGATATCGTTTACAGTTCGCTTAACGGCATCGGCGATTCGGGAATAAACGCATCAAGCCGCGAATTCTATAAAACGGCGGGCGGCGTCGGCTTCCGCCTTGACGATACGGACTGCCCCGATACCTTCACCGCCCCCGAAAACTGCGTATTCGACGGCTGGGAGGGCAGCGTTGGATTCAATAATTTATACGATGAAAATACGGTCTTCACCGCGAAATGGAAACAGACCGCGTTTGACGTAGAGGTACGCCTCGTTGACGGCGGCGGCAACGGATTGGAAAACAAAAACGTGAGCCTCGCCGACCCTGACGGTAACGCAAGCCACGCCTGCACCGATTCGGACGGGTACGCCGTATTCCGCGGTCTGGCGCCGTGCGGCGGCAAAGACGAAACTTACACACTCAGGTTTGACGGGGACGAAGAGTTCTTTGAAGCGAGCGGCGAGTTCTTCCTTGACGAAGACGGCACCGTCGACTACGGCGGCGATATCGATGACGGCTGCCTGATCTTCGAGATCGTGAGAAAACCCGATTATACCGTACGCATACTTGCCGTCGATACAAACAGCAAAGAAGCGGTCGAAGGCGTGACCGTACAGCTGCTTCTCGTCGAAGAACCTATAGATACGTGGACAAGCGGCGAAGATTATCACGTCACTGAAAAACTTATCCCGGGCGAAGAATATGCTTTGCACGTTTCAGACGCACCGGAATATTACCTCGCCTCAGCGGACACGGTGTTCGTGATCGGAGAGAACGGCAGCGTGACCTACAGCGGCAATACGACCACGAATATGATCTTTGAAACGATCCTGCTCGTGGAACTCAAATACGCGCCTTCGTTCCCGCTTTCGGGCAGCAGCGTAATGTTCTTCGACGAAGATTTGAACGTACTATCCGAAGCGCCCGAAGGGCAGATCGTCTGGGTCAGCGCGGATCTCGATACGATCGACGACGGCCTGTATTTCACGGACGAATACGTATCCGATCCGGAGGTGCAGATCACCGTCAACGAAGTCGGCGACGGCTGGTTCACAATGCCCGGATACGCCGTGAAGGTGGACGCCGTGCTTGCTGAACGGGAAGAATACGAGCTGGTGCTCACCGGCGACGCCGCCGTTGCGCTGCCCGAGGATATGGCGGGATATCTCACCGCCGCGGATGAGTATGACTATTTAACGCAGACGCTCGACCTCAACGGCGACGGCGAGCCGGACGTACTGATCGATTTTGACAACAACACCGCGCAGCGGCTTGAAGGCGCCGACGCGATCACGGAAAGCGCAGCGCTCGACCTCTCCGCCGTACCGCACTATCGCTATAAGACGGTCATATTCGTTTTTGCCGAAGATACCGATCCGATCGTTATTAAGTCTCAGCCCCGGAACTGGAAGGGACAGCCGGGCGATCACCCCGAGATCCGCGTCACAGCCGAAGGCGACGGCCTGACGTATCAGTGGTTCTGGCGCAACGCCGGCAAGACGGCGTGGAACGTCAGCTCCGATAAAGACGACTGCTACGATTACTACACGCTGAACGCCACGCGCAACGGCAGACAGGTATACTGCCGCATAACCGACGCGGAAGGCAACTTCGTTGATACGGAGATCGCGACTATGTCTTACGATCTGCCCGAGGGCTACACCGGTCCCGTGATAACGGGTCAGCCGGAGAACTGGCGCGGCGTTATGGGCGATATGCCCTGTGTATCGGTGCAAGCCGAAGGCGAAGGCGAACTCACTTACAAGTGGTATTACAAAGACGTCGGCAAGACGAAATTCTCGGTCAGCTCCGATAAGGATAACTGCTACGATTCCTATCCGCTGAATCGTACGAGGGCGGGACGCTCGCTGTACTGCGTCGTTACCGACAAATACGGCTTCACGGTAAAGACGGTCACGGTCACGATGGACTTTGACGTACCCGAAGGCTGGACCGGACCCGAGATCGTCGCCGACGCGGAAAGCTGGACCGGCGCCACGGGCGAGTATCCCGCGATCACCTTCACCGTTGACGGCGAAGGCGTGACGTACCGGTGGTACTGGCGCAACGCCGGCAAGACAACGTGGAACGTCAGCTCCGATAAGGACGACTGCTACGACAGCTACCCGCTGACCTCCGCAAGGAACGGCCGCGAGGTCTACTGCGTCGCTACCGATAAGTACGGCTTCAGCGTAACGAGCCGTGTCGTGACGATGTCGAAAGCGAACTGAAACGAATAAAATCCCGCGCCGGAGAGCAACAGTTCTCCGGCGCGAACGGTTATGTTTTCGGTTTATCCTACTTTGATTACGTATTTCCTATAATAAACGCATTTATTTTCGGCATTGAAATATTCATATTTTTATACTAAAATAAAATCAAAGGCATAAATCATAATGCGGAGGAACAACAGATGAAAAAGACAGCAGCGCTGCTGCTCGCCATTGCGGCCGTGCTTATATGTTTGAGCGGCTGTTCCGCGGCAAAACGTATTGACGGTTTATCAAACGTGAACAGAATAGAACTTCGCGTTCATTCTCTTACCGATAATACTTACGAAGATACCGTCATATCGGACAAAGAGACCGTAAAAAGCGTATGCGATACGTTTTCATCGCTGGAACTGAAAAAATATAAGACGGATAAGCCGCTTACGGCGTTATACGATCTGAGCTTTTTTGAGGACGGCAGCAAAAAAGCGGTAAAGAGCGTTTTCGTCACGCCGTCGGGCGAAATAGGCTTCGGCGAAGATCTTTTTAAGATCACAAACGGCGTAAACGTTGCCGAACGCCTTGCCGGACTCGTCTCCGGCAAAGAATGACGCGTTCGCCGATCGGTAAAAAGGAGAAACAAACGGATAATATACATCTTGAAAAACTGACGAGAGAACGCGGCCGCGCAGACTGTACGAGAAAAAAGGATTTGCCGCGACCGGCGTCGAAGACGAAGACGAAACAGAACTTGCCATGACGGTATAAGGAGGTCCGATATGGAAATAAGAGCGTATACTCAATATAAAGAAAACGAAATACAGCGGCTTTACAGAGCGGCGGGATGGACTTACGACGAGGCGGCGCTCCGCCGCGGCGGCGGCAGCGCGTCCGCCGTTTTTGCGGCGTACGAAAACGGCGAGCTTCTCGGCGTGCTGAGGACCGCCGGCACCGGACCCGCCGTATCGGTAATCCGCGATATCACCGTGTTTTCGGACCGCCGGCGGTATGAGGTTTACGCCGCGCTTATCAACGCCATGCTCGGCAGTTATCCCGACGTGCGGCGCGTCGAATTCTCTTCAGAATCCGATCCGAAACTCGCGGCTTATCTTGACGGCGCGGGAGCTTCCGCTTTTCCGCAGATATTCTTCTTCGGACTGCTGAAATTTTAAAAAGAAACGCCGCTCGGAAAGCGGCAGACAAAAAAGCCGCCGGAAAATTCTTCCGGCGGTTTTTTGCGTTCAGATCAGATATTTATACAGTTTTGACTTGTATTCGCTCATTTTCATGATCTCGTAACTGCGGTATCTTATATTGAGGCGTTCTTTATTACTGCCGATTATTTCTTTGTAAACGTCGTCTGTCGCTATCAGAATGAACTTGCCTTCTTCTTTTCGTTTTTCGACCATCTCACTGTGAAAAACCTTCATCTCTTCGCTTACCCATCTTGCATCGAGATATTTGAGACTTGAAAAAACAACGACGAAATGCTTCGATCTGTCGAGCGCGTCGTAGATCGCGTTCTCGTATTCCGACGCGGAAAGCTCCGGCAGCGACCTCTTGCTCCAGAAAGGCACCTTCATATACTGATGGCAGTAATTATATACGTTCTCCGCCAAATCGCTGTCTTCGTCTTTGAAGCTTATGAACACGTCGTAACCGCCGCTGCCGTGAGTCGTAAAACCGAGCAGCGATTTTATGCCGTTTTCGGCTTTTTCGCTCGACGCCGAGTCTTCGGGCTTGCGCTCGATCATACCGCGTATCTCGTCGATCCTGTCGATACACTCGGAAACGACGTCTTTGGCGCCGACGACCTCGCAGTATTTTTTAAGTCTTTCATAGCTCGTCTGCAGGCACTTGAGAAAGTCGCCGCCGGCAAGCCCTTTTTTGCGCAGAGCGTCAAAAAGCTTGTTGCCCTCCTGCATAAAACCCGCTATCGACAAAAGTATATCGTCTTCTTCGGTGCGCGGCTTTTCTTCTGTCTGATCTGTCTCCGTTTTCTTGTCAGTCTTCGGCTTTTTATCTATGCCGAGGGCTTCGAATATGTATAAAAGACTTTTTTGCGCCGCTTTTGTATACGGATGATATTCGCCTAAAACTCTTTGAAACGAACTGAAACAGCGTTTCTGCAGCTCAAGAGCCGTCTCGTGCTCGCCTAACGCTGTGTATATGTGCGCCATATTGCTCAATGCGGTCAACGTTATCGGATGTTCTTCGCCAAATAGTTTTGATGCTGATTCATAAACTTTTTTCAACGCTTCCGCCGCGCCGTCGTAATCACCCATATTCGCGTTTGTGATCGCCAGATTGCCGAGAGACATAACGGTATCGGGATGATTTTCTCCAAGCGTATCGCGGCGCAGCTCATAAACTCTCGTCTGAATACTCTTCGCATCAAGATAATTTCCGAACTGACCGTATATCGCACCTGTATTGCCAAGCGCTTTAATGGCGGCCGGATGTGTTTCTCCGAGGTTTTTACTGATCAGCTCATAAACCTGCAGCTGCAAGTCAATAGCTTCATCGTTTTTACCGGCTTTGCAGTAAGCGACGGCGAGATTGTTCATGGCGGCGAACGTATCGGGATGGCTGCGCCCGAGTATAATATAAGCCTGTTTGGTGACGTTTTCGCAGAGTTCGAGCATTTCGTCGGTATCGCTGAAGATATATGAGGCGGAGGACAGCTCGTTGAGTATTTTAAACGTTTCCTTTATAAATGCGGCGTCGTCTTCCGTACAGTTGCCGGAGTATTCTTTAAAATCGCCGCCCCGATCGAGAAACGCGGCAACGAACCGTTTTTGCTTACCGTATGCAAACTCCGACGGGTACGGAAGATTTACGTCGCCGTGAGTTATGACGTCAACGCATTCTTTTCGTATTTCTCCGTAATCGAGAGCGAGCATACGTACAGCGAACGCGGTCGAGTAAAGATCCGACAGAAACGACGGATCGCTGTCAATAAGCGTTTGCAGACGGTCCATTGCATCAATAATGATATGAGCCGTTTCAACCGGCGCGCTGTCGGCGTCGCCGCGATAATTTGTAAGGTTTGTATAAAGCCTGAACAATTCGCGGCACTTTTCGCGTTTTTTATCGTCGTTGTCTTCATGCTTTTCGCTGTAACTGTCGCATATAAGCTGTATAAGCTCGCAGATCACTGAAGTTTTTTGTTTTATATATCCGCAGCCGAGCTGTGTGAATTCGGCGAGCTTTGCGTAAAGTTTTGCCTTTTTTACGGAGATCCCGATGCTTTGATCTATAAGTTCAACGATATCGCCGATATCTGACGGACCGCCGCTGAACATAAACGACATATAACTGCCGATCAAAAACTTGACCTTGGCTGACAACTCAACGCCCCGCTCGATTATCGGGATGATGTTTTTATCTCTGTTTTGCGAGCAGTTTATGGCTTCATTGATCTCGGCAATAACGAAATGCGACGACATGGCGTTATTCGTTATTATCGGTATAAAACAGTCGCATTCGGAGATGGCGTCCGTTATCTGATACGTATAATCGGAACCGGCGATCAGGCTTTCAAAACCGTGAAAGACCGTATATCCCCGTTCCGTGAGCCCCTTGTAAAGTGGGTCGGCTATCATTCTGTCCTTATGACTGTAACTGATAAAAAAATCGTATTTCATATCCGGTCTCTTTCCCGTCCGGCGGTTTGTCCGTCCGGACGTTTTTTCTGCCTTTATTGTATCACGAACGCCGGATAAAGTCAATGCTTGACGGCGCAAAGAGTAAAATTCTGCCGAAAATGCTCAAATGATGTTGACAAAACGGGAATTTGGGGCTATAATTACAATAAAGAAATATACGATAAAGACGGTGTTTCAAATGAAGATCAGAAAATTTACCGCGTTTTTGCTCGTTTTGTGCTTTCTGACAGGCATATTTGCAGAGACGGGCGTATTCGCCGCGGAAGAATTATATATGTCCGATTACGACGTCGTCCGTAAAATGGACGAGCTTTTCGATCTGCTCGGGAACAAATATTTCACAACGACCCTCGGACCGGCGTGCGGACCGAAACACAAAAATCACAGCTGCGAATACTGCCTTACTAACAATATCGTAAAGTCGGACTGGTTCACGGAGATGTTCGGCGGCGGCATAACCGTGGATCTGTTCCCGCGGACCTATACGTATTCGGGATATTTCGGCGGCGCCGCGTATTCCTGCGCGGGCTTCGCCACGTTTGCAGAATGGTATATATTCCGTCAGAGCAGGACCGCCAAGGTCGAGACCGTCAGGATCGGCAGATATATGTACAACGCCGAAAACGTCAGGTCGTACGTCATGAAAGGCGACCTTATACGCCTCAATAACGCGGGCCACTCGTTCATTGTTTACGATTACGACGATAACGGCATAACGGTGCTCGACAGCAACTGGGGCGCCGATTACAACTGTCTCGTGCAGAAGCACGTTATAAGCTTCGGGCCGTATTCCGGCAACAGTTTCACGATATCGAGAGTACTGCACAAGACCGACTACGCTCTGTCGGTCAGATATAACGCAAACGGCGGCGCGATAAACTCGGAGATAGTGGGCGACAGATACCGCGTTGCGTCGTCTACCGGGCTCAACATGCGCGAAGGACCCGGGCTTGATTACCCGATAGTGAAGCTTTATCCTTACGGTACGGTGTTCGAGACGTATTATACCGACGATCCCGTACAGGCTGACGGGTACACGTGGGTAAAATCGACGATCGACGGCAGACAGGGATGGCTCGCCGTATCGAAATCGAGCCTTGCCGAATTCGTATGCCGTATAAGAACGTCGGATTATTACGTCGGAGACGACGGAATGATATACGAAGCGGAAGACGGAGAACAGCTGCGGCAGGTACTCGAGTACGGCCGTGATTACGACGACGGACTCGCCGACGCGGACGAGCTCGGCATCCGTTCCGACGGGTACAGATTCTGCGGCTGGTCGGCGGATCAAAACGGCGCGATGCCGATCGATCCGGGCGAAACGCTTTCGGCTGAGGACCTTATCGGCACGGACGCGACGGGGGTCACCGATATAACGCTCTACGCGATATGGCAAAACTGTTACGGCGACTGCAACGGCGACGGCGCGGTCGACGGCAGAGACCTCGTAAGGCTGCGCAGATATCTGAGCGGGGCGGAAGAAGGAGAAAACGGCGTTGACGCCGCTCCCGGCGCCGACTGCAACGGCGACGGAGCCGTCGACGGCAGAGACCTTATAAGACTGCGCAGGTATTTGGCGACTTACAGCGACGAGACCGGCGCGGCGGAAATAAATCTCGGGCCGTGATACCATAAAAATAAAAAACAGACCGGAGCTGTCAGCTCCGGTCTTCGTATTCATATGCCTTCGATCAGCAGCATCGACAGGTTCTGATACGGAACGTAGACGGTGATCCGGCGTATATCCTCCGCCGTTCTTTCGGCGATCACCGTCCCCGTCCAGAGATCGGTGACTCTGTATTTTTCATATCCCTCTATGCCGCACTCGGAAAACGGTACCGACGCCGTGAAATACTGCGGCGCTTTTTTATCGTTGTTCGGTATTATCAGCACCGCCTTGTTTTTCGCGAATCTTGCGTATGCCGTAAGGCCGCCCGACGCTTCGAGCTCAACTTTGCAGATGTTCGAATCGCGGTGGTTTTCGGGCCAGTATTCGAAGATATCTTTATACGTTCTGCGTATTTGTATCATTTTTTTGACGTCTTCGGCAAATATGCGGTTCTGCGCTTTGTTCATATCGGCGTAATCGACCGCGATGTCGTACTGTACGGCGGGCCGCCAGCCTGCGTTGAATTCGTCGCCCATATACCAAAGAGGGATGAACGGCGCCATGATCGCGGCGTAGCCGATATTCAGCCTGTTGCCGCAGACGATGCGCCTCTGATAGTCGTGGTTGGTTATGCAGTTCGTATAGTATCTGAACGTGCCTGCCTTTTTGCCGCTCTGCGTCGACTGCGCGCCGAGCCCCGTGCCGTTTTTGACGGAATCGACTATGTCGAGCCCGCCGTCGACGTACCAGACCGTCGGCTCCTGATAGACCTGACCGCGCGTCTTTTTCGCGTACCACAATACGCCGTCCTGTTCGAAATCGTAAGTCTGCTTTTTACTCGTTCCGTCTTCGGAGACGATTATTATGTGCTTGCCCTGCTCGGCGAGTCGGTTCCGCACCTCGCCGTAGAGCTTGTAACCGGTGTAATTCGGTTCGCAGTCGCAGCGGAAGCCGTCCGCGCCGGTCTTCATTATATTGTCTACGCAGGTCGATATGAACCATTCGTACAGCTCATCGTTCTTCCAGTTGAAAGCGTCGTTGCCCCACGCCTCGCCCGAGAACCAGTCGGGATGCGTCACCGTCAGCTCCGTCCCTCTCATCACTCCCCACGTTATGATATCGAATAGGATATAAATACCTTTTTCGTGGGCGTAGTCGACGAATTTTTTCATCTCCGCCCAGCCCGCTTCGACGTCGTCCGTGCCGGACAGATTCGCTCCGACCTTGTGCGGTCCCGTGTTGCCGTAGCCGTTGCCGCCGGGTCCGTACTCGTATATCGGCGTAAGCCAGATACAGTTGACACCGAACCGCGCGTAATGATCGATAAGGTCGTACGAATCTTTCAGATATCCGCCGATCGACGCCGTGACCGGACGAAGCTCGACCATAATGAGTCCGTCGACCCATTCCGGCGTCATAACCTTGCCGTTGCCGAACGTATCAGTCAGTTTTACGCCGTCGGACGGGATATATGACAGCAGTGAAGAATTGTCGATCTTATCGGTCTCGTAACGGTATCCGAGATCGAGATCAGCCGGTATTTTCAGCGTATCGTCTTCTCCGTTAGTGAAGATGCGGAAAAACGTTTCGAGTGCGCGCGTCAGCCCTTCTTCAGTACAGCCGGTGAAAGTCAGCGTTTCGTCCGAGGCTTTTATCGACCAGTCCGCGGGAGAATCGGAAAGAGTGAGCAGTTTCAGCGCTATACCGTATTCAGCCGAATCCGGCACGTCGCATTCGTATCTGTCGCGTACGGTCTTTCTGAAAAGCGTCTCTGCGTCTTTTACCGCGCTTGCGGCCCGAAGCGAGAACGCCGCTTTGCCGCCTTCTATCAGCGTGATCATTTTTTTCTCCTCCTTATACTCCGTCGCCGGCTCCGTATCCGTGCCGCTTGACGGGGTCTCGCTTTCGTTTGCCGTTACTGCGGCTCCGGATGGTTTGCACGAAGCGAGAACCGGCAGTAAGAGCAGAAGCGCGAGAAACGCGCACGTGAGTTTTGTAAAGCTTTTCATATCCACCTCAGAGTTTTGAGAATAATTCGACGTATTCCTTTATACAGCGCAGCTCCGTCCATTTTTTCACCGAGACCGGGTACGCGTCGAGATCGTATATCTCCGCCTCCGGCAAAGCTAATATGAACGGCGAGTGCGACGATATTACGAACTGGCAGTTGTAAAACCGCGCCGAATCCGATATATACCGCGCAAGCTCCTTCTGATGCGGAGCGGAAAGACTGTTTTCGGGTTCGTCGAGCAGATAAAGCGCGTTTTCTTTGATCGCGCTCTCGAAAATGTCGAGCGCGCTCTCGCCGTTCGAGTGCATCACGATGTCGCGGCTTACGCGCCGGCGCGTATATTCAGGCAGAGAAGTACGGCGTATTTCGTTTGCCTTTTTCAGCTCTTCATAGTCGCCGAGCGATTTCATCGTGTAACCCTGATCCGACAGGCGCCGCTTTTCTTCTTTATACGTTTCGTATACGGCGCGGCGGCTCGATTCCGCGCCTTCGTTTACGGCGCGTACGTCGAGCAGAAAATCGAA
>JAEEJH010000094.1 GCA_016281775.1 Clostridiales bacterium
GATTTATGAAAAAAAGACTGTTTCTCGCAATAGTCGAAGGGCTCGGAATAGGGCCTGCCCCCGATTCCGTAAATTACGGAGACTCCGATGCCGACACGCTGAAGGCGATATATGAACAAGGAAAACTCAATATCCCGTTTCTGCGCAGCCTCGGCTTGTTCAACATAGCTGATATAAGCGTCGGCAGACGCGCGTGCGTCGTTTCCGGCGCGTTCGGAAAATGTGAGCCCGCATCTGTCGGCAAAGGTACGCTCGAAGGGTATCTCGAGCTTACCGGCAACACGGTCCGCGAACCGCTGTCCGTTTCCGACGTTTCCGGCGTCGACGAATTCAGATCCGTCGCACGCCACGGAAGGACGATATTCGACCTGCTTCGTGCCGCCGGTAAAGATATAATAACGATCGGACGCGCCGCCGGATATTTCGGCATCCCGGGATCTTCGTCAACGAAACCCGCATCAGATCCTAGAGAATGCCTCAACGAGACGGCGAACGCCGTAAAGTCAGCTTTTGACGGCGTGTGCGTCGTCAGCCTGCAGATACCGCGGCGCGACAAAGATCACGATTTCAACGCCTCCACGATGAGCCGGAGCCTCACTTATCTCGACAAACGCATCAGTAAATTTCTTCAGCTCATGCACCCGGTCGATATGTTGATCATCGCGGCGCTCCACGGCTCAGGATCCGTTGAAGGCAGCGTGACGTCTCGCGAATATGTGCCGGTGCTGTTCTGCTCTGAGACAGTTCGCCGCGCGCACGCGATCGAAGGCGTGCATACTATCGCCGACATCGGCGCGACCATACTCGACTTTTTCGGTATCGAAAACTCACTTGACGGCACGAGCATGCTGCCGTCGATCTTAAAATAACATCATCGAAACGAGGATCTCATTTAATGAAAAAACACATCAAGCTCACAGCCGTGATTCTGCTTGCCGTCGCCGCGATCGCACTTCTCTGCTCGTGCACGGCGCCTAACACGGTCTCAACCGGTACAAAATACAAGCTCGTACTCGTGACGGAGCTGTTCCCCGCCGCCGACGGCGTGACGTCGCAGGAACAGGCTGAATTCGCGCTGGGCGACAATACTGTCAGCGGCTGCGCGTGGGCGGCGCTCAAAGAATACCGCAAAAAAACGTATGACGACACCACTACCGACAAGCTGGCCGCGATCAAGTATTACACGCCGGCCGCTGCCGAAGGCAGTGATTCCGTCACTTATTCGTCGGCGTTCACGACCGCCGCTAAGAAACAGCTCGAGCTCGCCGCTTCCGGCGGCGCCGAGGTCATAGTGCTTTCAAACGACGATTTTTCCGGCGCATACCTTGAAGTCAAGGATACGACGAAAACGTTCGGCGATGTTTCTTTCGTCATACTCACAGTCCCCGGATCGAGAGTTTCCGAAGCCGCTTCTCTTAACGCCAAGACGACCGCCGTTATTTTTGACGCGCGTCAGTACGGTTATCTGTTCGGATATTACGCGGCGTCGAACGGCTTCAAAAACGTCGCATACGTCGGCGCCGACAACGCCGCGTCAAAAGCGTTCACCGAAGGGCTCGAAAAAGCGGCGGCGGCACAGGGTATTTCTTCAAAGTCCGTTTACACCGCGTCGGGTCCAGTCGACTCCGTTGTAAACGCCGATATCGCAAAAGCGGCGGAAGGCGCTGATCTGCTCATCGGTGATGAGCTGACGTCCTCTTTCATAGCGGCGTCCGGTAAAAAGTACGCAAGCATATATAAAGATGATAAAGCCGAATTCAGCGTTACGATAAACGCCTCCGTCATAACGGCGAAGCTCGCCGATATCATCAATGAATGCAGACAGATCAACGCCGGAACGGTTAGGACCCTTTCCGCCGGCGACGGTATATTCGTATACTCAGGCGACACTGCGCTCGTCGAGGTACCGGACTTTTCAGCATCAGCAGAATAATATAAGGATACAGGCTGCCGATATCGACAGCCTTTTTGTCAACTTATGATTACCGATCTTACCGAGGGAAAACCGTCAGGGCTGATCATAAAATTCACGCTGCCCATGCTGGCTTCTGTGATATTTCAACAGCTTTATACCCTCGCCGATTTCATAATCGCCGGCAAGTTCGTCAGCCTCGACGCGCTTGCCGCAGTCGGCGTTGCAGGAATGGTGACGTTTCTGTTCATGGCCTTCGCAACGGGCTCGAACATCGGTATCTCGGTCGTTGTCTCTCAGCATTTCGGCGCCAAAGATTACGAAAAAACAAAGACCGCGGTATATACGTCGCTTATTTCAATGGCGACGCTCGCCGCGGTCTTTACCGTCGCCGGAGTGCTGATCTCTTCGCCTTTGCTCGATATGATGAACACCGACTCCTCGATCAAGGCGCCGGCGCTCGAATATCTTAACATATACATTTTCGGTCTGATATTCCTGTTCATCTATAACACCTGCAACGGCGCTTTCTCCGCTCTCGGCGACTCAACGACGCCGTTCATATTCCTTGCGATCTCAAGCTTATCGAATATAGCGCTTGACGTCGTTTTCGTGATCTTTCTCGATATGGGCGTCGCCGGCGTCGCGTGGGCGA
>JAEEJH010000095.1 GCA_016281775.1 Clostridiales bacterium
ATGCTTCTTCAACAGTTTTTGCCTTTTGAGGTAATACCTGCTTGATTTCTGGTCTGTCTGCCTTTTCAAAATAAGTTCTCACCGAATCAGCAGTTCTTTTTTCCAATGTGATAACCATACACCACCTCGTCAAATCCCGATTTACTCATTTCTTTGTCATCAATGTCACGCACTCCACATGCCCGGTTCGGGGAAACATATTAAAAGGATAGGTTGTATCAAATCGATAGTCCGAAGAGAGTTTCTTCAAATCGCGCGCGAGCGTGTCCGGGTTACATGAGATATAAAGAAGCTTTTTCGGTTTCAGTTCGGTAATCGCGGCGATAACGTCGTCTGACAGTCCTTTTCTCGGCGGATCGACTATTACCGCGTCGGGATCTTTTACGATATTTTTGACGATCGAACTGTCGCCGCAGTAAAATTCAGCGTTACCGATACCGTTGATTCTTGCGTTTTGTTTTGCGTTTTCTATTGCTTTTGGTACTATTTCCACCCCGATCAGTCTTTCAGCGTTTTTTGCAACGCACAGACCGACCGTGCCCACGCCGCAATACAAGTCGACTACGGTCTCGTTCTGCTTAGCGTCAAGGAGTTCGCCCGCTTTGTTATACAGCGCCTCACAGCATTCGTGATTTACCTGATAAAACGATGCCGGAGATACGGCGAATATCATACCGCAAAGCTTGTCGTATACAGTCGTTTCGCCGTAAACGGTCACGTATTCTTCGCCGGTGATAACGTTTGTATTTTTCCTGTTTATATTTAGCGCGATACCGGTCACTCTCTTGTGTTTATCCGCTATCGCTTTATAATCTTCATCGGTAAACGGAAGAGATCTGCCGTTTATAACGAGCGTTAATATAATACCTTCCGATCCTTTTCTTAGATAAATATGACGTAAAATACCTTTGCCCGTATTCTCATCATACGCCGTAACGCCGCGTTCGTTTGCAATATCGCATACCGTCTGTGCGATTTTAGAAAACTCTTCCGGATTTATTCTGCACGTTTCAAAAGCTACTGCGCGGTGTGTTCTTTTGGCGAAGAAACCAAATCCGATCTTACCGTCCTTTTCGAATACGGGAAACTGGGCTTTGTTTCTGTATTCCGACGTACCGCCTGCCGTTATAACGTCTTCGACCTGAATATCAACGCCGGCTTTTTTGAAAGCAGTTTCGACAAAAGACTTTTTCAGTTTCAGCTCGTATTCATATGAAATATTCTGAAAAACGCAGCCGCCGCACTGTTTAACGGCGCATTCCGGGTCAACACGGTAGGGAGACGGTTCTGTAAGACGAACTATCACGGCTACGCAGTATGACTTTGCTGCCTTTATTATTTTTATCTCGCAGACGTCTTCGGTAACGCTTCCGATAACGAACACGACTGTATCGTCAATACGGCATACGCCCACGCCTTCGTTCGTCATATCAGTTATTTTTACTGTAAAAACGCTGTCTTTTTCAAAAATCATCGCAAAACCAAACAAACCCCCATAATAGTTTATTATATTATAACATAAAAATTATGAATTACAAGTCTTATGTTAAAAAAATATTGATTTTATGCTGAAAGTGTGGTATAATACAAAAAGACGAAAACGAAAGGATCGGTGATCATGAAAAAACATAAATTCACAGTTTACGTTTCTCTGCTTCTTGCTATGGTATTTCTTTTATGCTCGTGCGTATCAGGCGACGGGGCGATAACTGCCGGCGACACGGAAACCGGAAAGATCACAACGTCTTCGGATACGGAGAAAGCGACCGAGCCTCCGACTGAAACGGAAGCATCAACTGAGGCCGAACCCGTATTCAATCAGGGAAAGGTCGTTTACGAACGTAAAGTGATCGCTGTCGACAACGTGCCTTTCGACGACGCGAAACTCGGAAAGCCCGTAACTGCTGATGAAAACGGAGTTTTCACTTTGTTTGACGCAGACTTCTCAGACGGCGACGTTACATGCGGCGGTACCGCGGCTCCCCGTTCAGGCGGAGGAGGAGCGGTCGGCGCGCTTGACGGAGTGCTTTACATACCTTATTCCGAGACGGAGGCGAATCATATCGCCGGTGGTTGGACTACTTGGGCTCCTGTCGAAGAAGCTTCTGTCGGCAAATATAAGCAGGTCGTACTTTCGACGAATCTCACCGAGTATTCAAATAACGACGCACCATGGATCGGCGGATTCATCGGCTGTTTCGTAAGCAATTTCACTTATACGATTCCCGACAACGCAGGCGACGGCGTGTGGTTCTCATTAAACAGTCAGTCGAAGATCGTTACCGTTTACGCAGGCAATTCTTCAAGCTGGAAATGGCCGACCGGCAACGTCTCCGTTCCCGTCGCCGAAGATCTGATCTGCGGTAAAACTTCGCTTGACGTCGTATGTACGAAAGATAAGGAAATATTCATTTATTTAAAAAATACGCTTGTGACAAAGATCGTCTGTAAGGACGGTAAAGTAACCGTACTTAACGGAGCTAACGAGCAGGTCTACGAAGGACCGCTCGATATGGCCTCCGTTTCCGGTACGCATTACAGCGTGTTCTGTCACGGCGGGGGAGGATTCGGTATAGACGATATGAAAATTTACGGATGTTCTAAAGGCGACGGCGGCGAAATAGCCGAGATAACCGCGACGCCGGTCGGCGACAACAAACTCGGCTGCGATATTACGGACAGGAACGACGTTATCGGCATTTGCTATACGATGTGGTTCAACGCCATACACGGCGACGGTGATACGCCGATCGAGAACGCATATAACGTCGCGGAACTGACTGAAAAGTACGGTTTCAGCGCTCAGTACGGATTCGGTACAAATGATGAAAGGCATAACGCCGTAACCGCTTTTCATTACTGGTCTAAGCCGGCGCAGGGTTATTACAGAAGTACCGATAAAGCCGCGATAAGAAACAATATGACTCTTTTATATAACGCCGGAGTTGACTTTATAATTCTTGATTATACTTACGCGACTTCTCCCGGCTACGACGTAGGTACGTCGCCGTGGTCGTCGTATATTGAAAAACCGTCGACAGCTCTTCTCGATACGATAATGGAAATGAGAGCCGAAGGGCTCGGAACGCCTTACGTCGTGTTCTGGATGGGTTCCGAGAATATGTTCGATCAGATATACGAACAGTTTTACGGAGTTGAAAAATGGCAGGACTGCTTTGTTTACTGGAACGGAAAGCCTTTCATAATGAACTGGAAATACGATAGAAATCTTAAGAACAACGAAAAATTCACGGTTCGCAGTATGTACGGATTGCAGGGCAAAGTACGGTCCGGCCAGTGGTCTTACCTCGAAATAGACAACTCTAAGACTGCTTCTAACGAACATATTTCCGTATCCGTCGCAACGCAGGAAACGTATATGTCGCTTCCTACCGCTCACGGAAGAGACGGGGGCAGATTCTGGAACAAACAGTGGCAAAACGCTTTCAAAACCCACCCGAAGATCGTTACGGTCACGTGGTGGAACGAATGGTGCGCTCAGCTTTACTACGTTGACGGAGTCGGTTTCATTTTTACCGACAACTTCAATCAGGAATACAGCAGAGATATAGAGCCGATGGAAGGCGGACACGGAGATCAGTATTACAGATGGCTGTGTCAGTACATATCAGATTACCGCGCGGGCAATCCGTGCCCTGATCTGACAGAAAAATAAGCACGAAAAAAGGGCCGGTCATCCGCCCTTTTTTATTTGTTTTTAACCGTATATCTTAGATTGAATGTCGTAACGGACTTGCTCGATGCTGTCCATTATCATGACTGCTATCTGTTTACCGGTCTCTTTAACTGTGACGATCGCCTTTGAAACGTTTTTCGTTATCTCCTCCGCTTTGAAGTCTTCGGCATTCTTTACTATCGGAAGTATATTGAACGCTATCTCTATAAGTTTGAGAAGGTCCATATTCGTCTTCAAAAGATCCCTGATCACCTTGACGAGCCCCGATATATCGCCCGAATTCTGGAATTTTTCCGTAAGACCTTCCAGAATTCCGCTCATACTGCCCGACATTTCATCGCTGACGGCGATCTCTTTGTTCTTGACGGCTTTAAAAAGGTCTACCGTCTGTGTTCCGTCAAGATGGTTCGTACCTATATGGAAATCGTATTTGCCCCGGAAATGTTCGACCGCGGTCTTGTCAAGTTTTAAATCTATACCGCCTGCCCAGTCGACGAATTCGTCGACATGTGACAGATCGATGATCACGTAATTCTGAAGATCGAGATCGAATACGGCGTTCAGCGTATTTATATACATACCTACGCCGCCGTATTCTATCGCGGCTCCGAGCCTGTTCCAGTCATGACCTTCGACCGGTACGTAAAGATTGTTGTTGACCGTTGTGGCGAACACTCTGTTTTTTTCAAAATCGAGCGTTACTATTGCGGATGCGTCGAGTTCATCCTCGCCTATCATACCGACCGGATCGCAGTACATGAAAAGGATATTCACGACTTTGTCGTTCTTGACTATTTCTTTATATATGGGCGTATCTCCGACGTAACCGTTTTTATAATCCGTCATCGTCACGCTCGCCTTATAGTCGTCGTCGTTGATCTGTGCTCTGTCGGCGGACGGAACGTTAGTTATATTCGGATTATATTCGATATTCTGTCTGTCCTTTACCTGAACGGCTTTGTCGGTCGTTATTCCGATCGCGGTCTTAGCCGCGGTCGCGGCTCCGATCACGCTGACGACCGGCGCTGCAGCCGCCGAACCAATTACAGTCAGCGCAACAATTATGGCGATTATTGCGTTTTTCATTTAATTATCCTTCTTTCAGATATATTTTTCGATCACGGCGTTCATCATATCCATTTTTGAAAGCATATCTTTCGTCAGCGCGATCTGGCAACGCGTTCTCACAAGATTATGCTCCGGATAGTTCAGTTTGAAATACTTATCGCCGTCGATATAGTCGTCAAGAAATCTCACGGCAAGCTCTATTGTCATCACAAGCGCGCCGAGCGCAAGGGTCTGCAGCTCTTTTTCAGTCGAGGTACTGCCGATCTTGCCGACGTAGCCTTGCGCGAACGCTTCGAACTTATCGAGGTCGAGCGACGTTTTCGATATATCCGGTTCGTCCTCGGCAGACGTGTTGGCGGCGAATCTGATAGCGTCGCCGAAATCGTACGCCATAAGTCCGGGCATTACGGTATCAAGATCAATTACCGCGAGCGTTTCATTCGTATCGATATCAAACAGTATGTTGTTGCCTTTTGTATCGTTATGCGTGACTCGCAGTGGCAGCTCTCCGGCTTTAAGCATATTCACGAGAGATTCGCCGAGCGGTCTGACTTTGAACAAAAAGTCGATCTCTTCTCTGACTTCCGCGACTCTGCCGCACACGTCCGCTTTGACTTTATCTTCAAATCGGCGGTAACGTTCTTTCGTATTGTGAAAACCCGGAATGATCTCATAAAGCGTCGACGCGTCGTAATCAGCCAAAAGCAGCTGGAACTCGCCGAAAGCTTCACCCGCTGCGCGCAGAAGCCCGAGATCATAGGCGTCGTACGTTATCGAATTGGGTATGAAACCGTAACCGCGCCAGAACCCGCCTTCCTCATCCACGTAATAATTTTTGTTTTCGGCAGTATAAAGAAAACTCAACACGCCGCGTTCCCTTTTTTCAGGCGGCAGTTTTTTTGCAATATACCGGGTAACGCCTTCGATATTTGCCATTATGTGTTCGGGCTTTTTAAAGACGTAAGTATTGATTTTTTGTATTATATAACTCTCGGTTCTGCCGCTAACGTCAAAATCGACTTTATAAGTCTTATTGATGTTGCCGCTTTTAAGTACCGTCGCGCCTATATATGTGCCGTTCAGACAAAACTGTTTACAAATTTCGGGTAATTCCATTCAAAGCCTCCGTCACTGTTCGAGAAGACCGGCTTTACTAATCACGGATAAAAACTCCGCTACGTCTTTTTCAGCCGTTTCTCTGTTGATTTCGTATTCCTCAAGCAAAAGCTCGACAAGCTCGTTTTCGGTTTTGTTCTCAGTCAGAGCTTCCCAGAGGATACGCGCGCTTTCGTTGAGTACGATCGGTTTTTTCGACGCGTCGTCTTTTGAATCGACCGCGACCGCGTATACGGAGCCGTTGAACTCCCTGATCATATAATTCTCGCTCAGTTTCATATAATCAACCGTTATTTGCCATTTCGAGCCAGGTCATACCGAGGTCAAAAGCTTCGAAAAAGCCCTGTTTCATCGCAGATTTCGGTATGGTCTTATCGTTCGGGTCGGTAGGCATTATCTGTATCATAACTCTGTCGGGCACGGAAATATCCCTTACTTTTTTTACGGACATAACGGCGATAAACAGCACGTACTTATCGCTCATGCTGCCGTAGCATATACCGTTCTTTTCTCTTACAAGAGGCTTGCCTCTGTACATAAGATACTTTCCGTTCACTATAGGTTTGTCGTTCATATATTTCTCCTTTCCTCAGGGGAGTCAGTTTTTCTTATTGTCTTTCTTTTTATTCATTTTCTCCATAAGAGTATGGATGCGGTTAACGGGATTGAGCAGGTCGCTTATCGTCATATCGTGGTTAAGCGTATCTATCAGATATGCAACGTATTTGCAAAGGTTGACTTCGCAATACCATTCTCTCGAAAGAAGCTCGGGAGTTCTGTATATAAGGTTAGTCGTAAATATCTTCGTAAGAGCTCCTTCTTTGTAGGCTTTATCCATCGTTTCGAATCCGTTGCAGAAAAGTCCGAATGTAGCAAAAACGAATATGCGTTTAGCGCCTTTCTCTTTCAGCTGATACGCAATGTCGATGACCGAGTCGCCCGACGATATCATATCGTCGACGATTATCACGTCTTTGCCGGTGACGTCGTTTCCGAGGAACTCGTGAGCTTCTATCGGGTTTCTGCCGTTAACTATTATAGTATAATTGCGGCGCTTATAGAACATGCCGAGTTCGAGACCGAGAACCGACGAATAATACATACAACGCGACATACCGCCCTCATCCGGCGATATCATCATCGTTTTGCCCGCTTTAAGCTCTGCGTCAGGCACGTTTCTGACAAAAGCTTTTATCATCTGATACGTTACCTGAACGTTATCGAACCCGAACAAAGGTATGGCGTTGACAACACGGGGATCGTGCGCGTCAAACGTTATTATCTCAGAAACACCCATCGACGACAGTTCCTGCAAAGCTATCGCACAGTCGAGGGATTCTCTTGCGGATCTTCTGTGCTGTCTGCCCTCATAAAGCATCGGCATAATGACGGTTATTCTTCTTGCCTTGCCGCCTATCGCAGCGATAACGCGCTTGAGGTCGCAGTAATGGTCGTCGGGCGACATTGCGGTCTGCTTGCCGTACATCGTGTAATAAGTTTCCGGACCGTAGTTGAAGCAGTCGACTATGATATATACGTCCTTGCCTCTCTGAGTGTCGTGAAGCAGTCCTTTTGCTTCGCCTGTTCCGAATCTCGGGCATTCGACGTCGGTTATATAACTGTCACGTTCGTGACCGCGCCAGTCACAAATATAATTGTCGACCTGCTTACAGAAATCGGAGCAGCCGCGCATTCCTATGATCTCAAGTTCACCGTGAAATAAATCTTTCATATTTTCCCGTTTCCCGACGTTTTTATTTGACCTCGGCGCACCGTCGCATACGCTTCGGTTTGCTTATTTATTTTGTTATGGTGATCTTTTTGAGCACCTTTGACACGTTAGGATCTATGCCTCTCACAGCCGTAAGCGTGTAAGCGAACAGCTGAACGCATATAGCAAACATAAACGGAGCGGCCAGTTCTCCCGCGTCGGGAGTGAGTATGCCGTATTTTTCTTTTTTCATAAGTTCTTCACAGTCCGTAATAACGAAGACTTCCGCTCCGATATCGTGCAGCTTGTCTATCATTTTGAGCGCATCGTCGTATACTGCGCCTTTGCCCGCTATAACTATCGCAAGATCGTCTTCATAAACCTGCGCGATAGGGCCGTGATAGAAATCGCTTATAGCCGCGCCTTTCATCTTTATTCTGTTGGTTTCGAGGATTTTCAGCGCGCCTTCGAGAGCAATCGGATATTCAAGACCTCTGCCGAGTATAAATGCGTTTTTGACGTATCTGTATCTCTGCGCCTTCGCCTCAAGTGCGGACGGCGCGTATTTGAGAAGTTCCGCGGCTCTCTGACCGACGTTATCAAGCTGTTCTTTCAACTCTTTCGAACCTGAGATCTCGGCGCAAAGTGCGGCAAGCAGATACATCTGAGCCGTAAACGTCTTCGTAGCCGCGATGCTGACTTCTTCATTTGCGGCGCAGAACAGATGATATTTTGCGGCTTTTGCGAGAGGAGAGTTCTCGTCGTTAGTCACGGCCACGGTAAGACATCCCTGTTCGTTCGCCTGAGTAAGGACTCCGAGCACGTCTTCCGCTTTGCCGGACTGCGAAACGCATATCACCATACGTCTGCCGTAATTGATCTTTGCGCCGTATTTCGTCACAACGCTCGGCGTGCCGAGTTCGCAGGGTATACCGGCGGTTATGGCGTAAAGATACTGAGCGTATACGCAAGCGTGATCCGACGTGCCGCGGGCTGCGAAATAAACGCCTTCAAGCTCTCTCATTTTATACTCTTCGGCGATCGCTTTTACGGTCTTTTCGCTTTTTTTACCTAATTTCATCAGTATTTGCGGTTGTTCGCATATTTCGTCAAGTAAGAGTGACATATCTTTCTCCTATTCTGTAAATAAATATCCGGGTAAGAATTCTTTGCTGATGTGATCAGTCACGATCTTATAAGCTTTTGCGACCGTAACTGTTTGATCCGTTTTGTTGCAGTGATGTTTCTTTGCGATCTCATCCGTCAGGTCTTCGAGTTTAATAAGGCGTATATCCTTGTAACCCGGTTCCATAACGTTGAATAACGGTGTGCATGAAGGGTTCTCAATATGTACGCCTTCTTTATCCCGTACGATCTCGAAATCCGCTGTTATGCCGACCATGCATCTGAGCTCGTCCTGCGCGTTAAGAGCGTTGCCGAGCGAATAATAGCAAAGCGTCTTATTTCCGTTCACGCCGTCGAGCCATTCGATATTTTCGATAACGTGCGGATGATGACCTATGATCACGTCGACTCCGAGATCTGCCATAAGTTGAGCGTATGCTGTCTGCTCCGCGTTAGGTTTGAACGAATACTCCTTGCCCCAGTGGATCGTTACGATCACTATATCGGCAATATCTTTTGCGTTCTTTACCTGTCTCGTTATTTTATCTTCGTCATATACGGGGATATACGCACCTTCGACCTGAGAAGGCTCGCTTTCGGTACCGAACCAGTTCGTACCGTACGTGTAAGCCAGAAACGCTATTTTAACGTCCTCATATTCAAAAATCCGTATACTTTCGAAGTCTTCAAAATCGCGGTGCAGACCGATGATCAGCGCGTCGAGCGTATCGGTGAAATCCATCATTTCGGAAACGCTCGTTTTATGCTCCTTCGCCATATCGGTCACGTGGTTATTCGCAAAGCCGATAACGTCGAAGCCGAGCTCAACGAGATTTACGCCCATTTCGTACGGCCCGTTGAAATGCGGATAACCGGAGTACCCGTATTTTTCACCGCACATCGGAGTTTCCTGATTTATATACGCGATATCCGCAGAGCTTATAATGTCTTTTACGCCTTCGTATTTCGGTTTGAAATCATACGTTCCGTCGCTCTTTTTCGCCTGATTGTAGGTCGAGCGGTAAACGAGATTGTCGCCGAAACCGCGAAAAGATATGCGAAGTTCTTCGCAAGGCGTCTCTTCAGTCTCTGTCGGAGGCTCAGTTTCGGTCACAGCCAAAGTCTCTGTCTCCGTGACCGGTTCTTCCGTGACGATATCGGGTATCGTATCGGGCGGCGTTTGAGTCTGCGTTTCAGCGGTCGCAGCTTCCGTGACCGGCTGCGTCGGCGGATCGGTTATAACCGGCTGACTGCCGATGCAGGAAGTCAACGCCAAAGACAGCAGCAGTACGGCTGTAAGAACAATGTTTTTTACCGTGTTTACACGTATCATTTGATGAGTTTCAGGAATCTGGCGTACGCTTCATCCCACATTTCCGTATTGCCGGAGGGCTGATATTCCTTTATCTCAAAGCTGTTTCTGATGACCTGACGCGCTTCGGCAAGGTCTTTTATTTCGCCGAGAGCGATCAGCTGTACGAGCAGGTTTCCGATCGCCGTACCTTCAACGGGACCCGCATAGACAGGTCTGTTGCAGGAATCAGCGCAGAGGCGGCAAAGCGGTTCTTCTTTGCAGCCGCCGCCGACTATATTGATGAACGGCGTGCGTTTGCCTTTCATATCGTCGATCGCTTCGACAGCCCATCTGTAACGGAGCGCGAGCGAATCGAAAATCGCACGTACGATCTCACCTTTATTCTCCGGCACGTGCTGACCGGTCTTCTCGCAGTATTCGCATATACGTTTCGGAATATTGCCGGGAGCTACGAACGCGGGATCGTCGGGATTTATGAGCGACTGCAGCGGCTTGGAAGCCATGGCCATATCCGAAAGTTCGTCGTAAGAATATTTCTCTCCTTCTCTGATCCACTGACGGCGTGATTCCTGCTCGATCCAGAGTCCCATGATGTTTTTGAGGAATCTAATCGTGCCGCCGAAACCGCCTTCGTTCGTGAAATTGTATTTGAGAGACGACTCGTTGATTATCGGTTCGGGTATCTCGGTACCCATTAGCGACCACGTACCGCTCGATATATAAACGAAATCGTTGCCCTTCGCAGGTACCGCAACGACAGCGCTCGCCGTGTCGTGAGCCGCCACGTTGATTACGTTTGCTTTGATATCGCCGAGTTCATCGACAAGCGACGGGAGAAGCGGTCCGACAACGCTGCCGGGCATACTGATGTCGGTAAACAGTCTTCTCGGGATCTGATAAGCGTCTATGACGTCCCACGCCCAGTTTCTCGTTTTTGCGTCGAGCAAAGCGCCCGTTGACGCTATCGAATACTCGGTACGCTTTACGCCGGTAAGGAAATAGTTCAGAAGGTCGGGTATGAACAGCATCTTATCGGCGGCGGCTACGAGTTCGGGATTGTCGCGCAGTTCCGCTATCAGCTGGAACACCGTATTGAAATCCATGAACTGTATACCGGTCGTGCCGTAAAGTTTTTCGGGAGGCATTACCGCAAACGCTTCGTCCTGGATCCCGATCGTCCTTGCGTCTCTGTAATGTACGGGATTCGTCAGCAGTTTGCCTTTTTTGTCAAGAAATCCGTAGTCTACGCCCCAGGTGTCGATACCTATGCTTTTTATATCTTTGTCTTCGGACAGAGCGCATTTGTTAATCGCCTGTTTGATCTCGTGGAATATCCTCATGATATCCCAGTTGAAAGAACCCGCTATCGTCACCGGTTCGCTTGCGAATCTGTGATTTTCGTTAAGTGTGAGTTTTTCTCCGTCAAACTTGCCGATTATGCCTCTGCCGCTCGAAGCGCCGAGATCTATGGCGAGCATTTTGATTTCAGCCATTTTCAGTATCCTCCGTTTTTATGTTGTTGATTATTTCTTTTAATTTATTCAAAGCGTAAACGAAAGCTTCTTCGTTTGTCTTGAATACGGTTTTTATTTTTGGTCGCTCTACATTTTCAAGTTTTTCAAGCCCTGAAAACGTCTTAAGGTGTGGTTCAAGAGTCAATACCGTTTCTCTTTTGTCAAACCAGAGCCTTTGAAGCATGTACTCTATATTGCCGTCGCCTTCTCCCGCTGCAGTAACCGTACCGTCACGCAGCGCGTCCTTGATATGCATATACGTTATATACGGATATAGGCAGTCAAAAGCCGCTTTAGGATCTTCACCGCACTGAATGAAGTTCGCAGGGTCGAATACGCATCCGACCGCGCCGTTAAATGTTTGCAATATGTCAAGACAGCGGTTTACAGTATCGCCGTATATGCCTTTTTCGTTTTCGTGGCAGTAAAGCAGCCCTTCCTTTGACGCGGAATTTATCATTTTGTAAAGCGTTTTCATTACCGCGTCTCTGTCTTTTCCGGGATCGCAGTAGAATGAAAATCCGCGTATGCGTTTTGCGCCG